>CAZPIS010000014.1:0-14453 GCA_964586745.1 uncultured Ruminiclostridium sp. | reverse complement strand
TTCACAATGTAATTGACGGTGAAAAAATAGCTTACTGCGAATCTGCTATGCTGTATGATGAGCAGCCGATTAAATTCAGCCAGTCCTGGACACAAAGAATGCGCTGGGCAAAAGGTTATATTCAAGTATTTCAAAAGTACGGTTTGAAGTTAATTAAAACGTTATTTGTTAATCGTAGCTTTTCCTGCTTTGATATGGTAATGAATATTATGCCTGCAATTGTTTTATCTGTTTTAAGTGGCTTTATTAATGCTTACGGTGCAATCCATAGCTTGCTTTTGGGCGGAAATATTTTATATTTGCTGGAATCGGTAAGTGAATCAATCCTAAATATGTATTTGATGTTATTCCTTATTGGATGTATTACCACGATTACCGAATGGAAACATATTTACTGCAGTACATTAAAAAAATGCCTGTATACATTTACATTCCCGCTTTTTATGTTTACATATATTCCCATATCAATAATTGCACTGTTTAAAAAAGTGGAATGGGAACAAATACATCATATAGAATCAAAAACATTGAATGATGTCAGAATTCTGCCAAAACGATTTACAGCATAGAAATGATTTTTTCTGCCACCTTGATTCCGTCAACCGCTGAAGACATAATGCCACCGGCATAACCGGCGCCTTCTCCCACAGGATATAAGCCGCTGATATTCGATTGAAAATTATTTTCTCGGGTAATTCTTACAGGAGATGAGCTTCTTGTTTCGACACCAGTCAAAATGCTGTCAGCCATTGCAAAGCCCTTTATCTTTTTATCAAAATCCAATATTGCCTTTTTAAGTGTCTCGGCAACATAAGTAGGAAGGCATTTCTTAAGTTCAGCGAACACAACACCGGGCTTATAAGTTGGTTCTACACTCCCCCACCCTGTACTTATACGATTCTCCAAAAAATCTCCCGTGAGCTGCACCGGAGCTTTATAACGAGGGGACGAATGTCCCCCGTCTTTATTGTATTTTACTTCCCCAAGTTCAAAGGCTAAATGCTCCCATTTTCTTTGAAACTCTATCCCTGCTAAAGGATGCTCATTGGGAAAATCCGCGGGGGTAACTCCTACAAGAAGAGCTGAATTGGCATTTTTGCCATCTCTTTTGTATTCGCTCATTCCGTTAGTGACAAGATGGTTGTCCTCCGATGCCGCAGCAACAACATAACCACCTGGACACATGCAAAAACTATATGCGGATCTTCCGTTTTTGCCATGATAGGAAAGCTTATAGTCTGCCGTTCCCAACCCCGGATATCCGGCAAAATTGCCGTATTGAGCTTTATCAATAATCTCTTGTGGGTGTTCTATTCTAAGGCCTATAGAAAATGCCTTTTGAATCATTTCTACACCCCGACCATAGAGCATCCCAAAGGTATCTCGCGCACTGTGACCAATTGCCAGTAAAACAATTTTACAACAAATCCGCTCAGTGTCATTAATAACCAGTTCTGATATTTTGCCAGCCTTAATGATAATATCAGTCACTTTTGCTTTAAATCTTATGTCTCCACCGTATGCAATAATTTGTTCTCTGATATTTTTTACAATGGTTTTGAGTAGATCGGTTCCTATGTGGGGCTTGCTTTTATAAAGTATTTCAGGCGGTGCTCCTGCCTTTATAAACTCCTCCAGAACCAATCGGCACCGATTATCATTAATTAATGTGGTGAGTTTACCGTCAGAAAAAGTCCCCGCTCCGCCTTCTCCGAACTGTACATTGCTTTCGGTATCCAGTAAGCCGGTTTTCCAGAACGTATTTATCTTTTGGGTCCTGGTATCAACATCGTCTCCTCTTTCCAGGATGATAGGCTTATATCCGAATCTTGAGAGTAGTAAGCCCGCAAATAATCCGGCAGGGCCCATGCCAATTATTACAGGCCGTTCATGCATTTTTTCAGTACAAAAGTCTAGACTGTTTGCTGCTAAATCAGGGGTAGGTATTATGCCATTTTTAGCGTGTTTCTTTAGAATCGATTCTTCATTTTTAATCTTTATATCGACTGTATAAACATAGTGAATATCACTCTTTTTTCGGGCATCAATTGATTTTTTAAATATTATAAAGTCTGTAAGCTCCTGATCATTTATTTCTAGCTTAGTTAGTATAGTCTTTCGCAGAGCCTGCCTTTCCTCATTTATATCGGCAGCCTCTCTAATCCCTATTTTGATATTTGATAATCTTACCATGTAGCTTATATTCCCTTCACTTATGCTTCAGGCTATGCAAAAACTATCAATAGTATAAAATTTTATGCTAGTTTAGCGGCTGTAGCCCGCTGCATTTTTTCCTGCAATAAATCCCGATGACCATGCCCATTGCAGATTGAAGCCACCACATTGCCCGTCAATATCTATGATTTCTCCGGCGAAAAACAAACCCTTGACTAATTTTGATTCCATAGTTTTTGGGTCTATCTCGTCGGTTTTTATTCCGCCGGCTGTTACTTGGGCACTGGGCCAGCTTTTTGTCCCCTTTATCCTAAATCTCCAACCAATCAGAATTTCAACTAAAGCTTTCTTTTCCTTTGCAGACAAACTCGCTGCCGGGCGCTTTAAATCAAATATTCCGGCCTCAGCCAGGATAACCGGTATCAATCTTTTGTTAATAAGACCTACAAAACTAAATTCCACCGTCTTTGAAGATGTATCATTAAATCGTTTTTCTAATAGCTTTCCCACCTCTTCAATAGTCATGGTATCAAAAATATTTATCTTTACATATGCTTCTTTCCCCTGATTTAACAGTTCTCCTGCTTTTCTGCTTATCTGCAGGATGGGTGGGCCTGACACTCCGTAATTTGTAAAAAGAATATCTCCTCTGTCTTGTATAATAGATTTGTCCTTATAAATAATCTCGGCAGTACCCATAAGCTTAACACCATCAATACGCTTAAAATATGATCCTTCAAGCATTAATTGAACAAGTGCGGGGAAAATATCAGTCATAGTATGCCCCAAGTTTATTGCCAAATCAAAGCCATACCCATCAGAACCTGTTGAAGGCATGGCTTTCCCTCCGGGGGTAAGAATAACACTATCAGCCATATATTCTATTCCGTTCTCCAATCGGACTAAAAAATCATGTCCCTTTTTAATAATGTCTTTTACATTAGCGTCGCAAATAATATCTACTCCGATATTATTAAGCTCGTATAAAAGAACATCCAGAACACTTGAGGCCTGATCTGACATGGGGAAAACCTTGCCCTGATCCTCAACCTTATACTCGATCCCCAATTCTTCGAAAAATTTAAGGGTATCTTCGATGGTAAAATCAGATAATGCACTGTGAACAAATTTTGGATTATCGCCGCAAAAGCAAGCAATATCAGTATTAACATTAGTAAAGTTACACCTGCCATTACCGGTGACCAGAATCTTTTTACCTACCCGTGGATTCTTCTCCAAAATCATAACTTTGGCACCAAGTCTTCGAGCTGAAATTGCGGCTATCATTCCGGCTGCCCCTCCACCGATAACTATAACCTGATTTTTTATCATTTTATTTTCCTCATATATTTTTTTGCATACGAACTTATACATAATATACCACATTTACTCTGTCTAATTCGACTCCTGAGTAAGCGGTTTTTTTATATTATTTCAGTAAGAGATTTGCTCGTTATTTTGTGTATAAATGGCTCAATCCAAGTTTTAGGAGTAATCTGTTTATTATTCAAAAAAATATGTTTATTGCACTTACTAACTTATTGTATATAATTATGCAAAATGATATTATTTTTGTAATTTGATATTCTCATGCGAGGTGCGTATGAAAATTAATGTTAAGAATCTTTGGAAAACCAACAAGATTTTTAGGATCGCATCAATTGTTTTTGCAGCTGTTCTACTTATATCCGGATCATTTTTAGTCTATCAAAGCATCGATAAGAAACCTCAATCATCTTCTAAGAGTACTTCTGAGCTTACTGAACAAAATAACCCCACCGTCGGAAATGCCGGTACCAGTGTAACCGAGTTGGATTTGTCATCCCCTCCGGAAAATTCGTTGGCCTACTTTTTGAGCCAAAACAGTACAAAATATATTAACCCTGATTTGGGCCCGACAGGCAGAAAGATTATTCAACCTGAACCGGGGGAAGCAGGGACCTGGGATATCCCAATTCCTCTTATCAATCCATTAGGCTCTCAGAAGCTGTATAGTGATACAAAGCATTCTGAAAGTAAAGGTCAAAAAATTCAATATATCAGCAACTATACTGAATACAATAAGACTATCAACGGAGAATACTGGTCTCTTCCGGTTAATAACGGCTCAGGTCTTCCAATTCAGTATATCAAGGATTACGCAGATAGCATCGGTGCTGAAATCTTTTCAAGCGTCTATGATGACAGACTTATTTTCCGCTTATATAAAGACGATGCTCTTTGGTGGTGTGATGCTAAGGAAAATAATGGCGGATATGAATTTGTAATCATTAAACAAAACATATTTAAAACCGGTAAGGAATACACAATTTCCGAAGATACAGCTGAGTACGGTCAAATTGCATTCTGTACTGAGAATAATGGCGGAAAATTCCAGACTGTTTACGTAACAATCCCATCTGGAAAATTAAGGCTTCGCGCAGAAAGCAATATCGCTTACGGAAATTCTACTACTAAATATCGATATAATGTAAATCTCGATAGTCAAGTATCCAACACTTACATTCTTGATAACCTTCCTCAGTTTGAGGGCGTATATGATTGGTATATTGATCCCTCAAATGATAATGTAACATCGTCCTTGACCTTTCGGGTTGAGGAAAGCTATGATATCCCAAAGATAAAGGTCGGAAAGGAATTGGGGTCTTTGCTGGTAAAGGGTGCCCCCTATGGTTCTGTTTATGTCCTGCCTCAAAATTTTACGGAAATCGAATTTAGTGAATCCAACCAAAGTACTACCTACGCAAGTCAGAAAACAGAGGGAACCCTCACCCCTGAAGGTGACACAACATTTACGCTCCCGTCAGGATTTTGGACGATAGTATACACTGCGCCTTATATGAGTTCGGGTTCTACCCGTACTCAATTGGTTCCGGTTAACTCCGGAGAGCAAACAATTGTAAACCTTCCCGAAAGCCTAAAAAGCGCTGATACCCGTCTTAACGGTATGGCAGATAACAGTGAGCTTACCGGTGGGGTTGAAATTACCGATACTAAAGATCTTAACACAACTGCGGAAATTTCGATTTCAGTAAGTGACCCTCTGGATCGTGATATTAATCCCACCAAAGAAAACACCATTATATTCGAAGGCTCATCAAAGGTTAATGTAACAGATATCAAGCGCGTTGTCGCACCGTGTTCCATAGCTTTAGTCATAGATTCATCAGGCTCTATGAAGAGCGACATGCAAGGAACTATAAATGCCGCTAAATCATTTCTTGAGACTCTTCCGGCAGGCAGCTTTGTAAAGGTAATTGATTTTGATACAAAGGTTAAGGTGCTTAAAGGCGAAACCCCTGCTGACGCCATAAAAGCCCTATCGGAAATAAGCTCGGGCGGATATACAAAGCTATATGATGCCACACTTAAGGGGCTAGAGTCTGTTATGGGGAAAACCCGTCCTGCAGTTGTGGTCTTTACCGACGGTAGAGATTCAAGCCATGATGATACCGGAGGTGGAAGTACCAGCTCGAAAGAAGCTGTAACATCCAAAATAAAAGAGGCTAAAATACCCGTATATACTATCGGGTATGGTAAACGCCTAAATGAAGAAGAGGCTCAAAGTGGAGCCCAAGTGGATGGTGTGCCAGATATCCAGTGCCTGTTGGAGTTTGCCTCGGCAGCTAACGGGCAGTATTATCCAGCAAAGGACCCGGAAGCTCTTCCCGGTGTATTTGCTGCCATCAGCTCAAAGCTTGGAAATAATTTTGTTATCACCTATAACCGCCCCGCCGAGCATAACATTAGTGAAACTCCTTTTGTGTCAATTGTTGTGGATAATTCCGGTTCCATGAACTTACCCCCAAGAGATGGGGATGACTGTGGTTTTCGTATGGAAAAAACAATTGGCCTATTCCATAACTTCCTGGAAAAACTTCCTTCCGATGTTATGATGCAATTAACTACCTTTCAGGCACCCAGCGATAATACTTTAATCATTCAGCAGTAAACAAACACAGATCAGAAAGCCAATATTCTAAAGGCATTAGGCGAAATGGATGCCCGTGGAGGAACCCCGGTTATTGAGGCCTTGCGCACAGCTTATGAAAATATTGTTCCTGTTCCAAGCAGTAAAAAGGTCATTGTATTTTTAACAGACGGAGGGCTTGCTGTTCCCAAGAACCAGATTCAGCAGTATAACGATCTTTTAGCAAAAATTAAGGAGAAAAACATTTCTATTTTATTTATAGGAATGAGTACCAATCCTGTAGAACAGGTATTCGCAGACGCAGCAAAAGCCACCGGAGGCGACTATGTTATAGGTGAGGATATTACTGCGATTCAAACTAAGCTGAATCAATTACTTAACACCCTTAAACAAACAACCGCTACCGATACCATCCCGCTCTCGATTTCAATTAAATGGAGCACCTCCGAAGGTGAGCTTAGTTATGCGGTAGCCGATGAAGTAGAGTTTTCACTGCCTCAGAAAGCGGGTCCTCCCATTGAGCCTGATATGGTAGAAATAAGAACAGGTATACCCTATGAGCGCTATGATACTATCCAAGCGGCTAATGTAACCGGTCTAGGTATTCCCGGAGTTGAAAATATTGTCACTAATAATATGCCCCTGAATGAAAAGCTTTCCAATAATGCCATGGAACTAACCGTTAAAAATGCAACATATTTAAGCGTCTTCCAGGGAGTTAATGCGAAAAAAGCCGGAAAGCAATTCATTGCCCTTGAAGTTGAGCTGGAGAATAAAACCAAGGATAAAATACCCTATTTAATTCCCAGCCTCTTTAAGCATTTTTATATCGGTGTTAATCAACAGGGGCAATACCCTGCCTCAAAGGCTACGTGGCTATCTGCTAAACCGCTTGCTTTACATGGAAATCCTGCCATAAGAATCGAACCTGGAGAGAGAAAATCCGGTGTAATCGTTTTTGTTGTGCCCAGTAGTAAAGAAATTTCTCAATTGTCATTACATTTTTATGATACCAGTTACGGACATATCCAATTACCGCTCGCCGGTAAATTATCAGACAAGTGGCTGGAAGTTGATAAGCTTCCCACATCAACACCGGCCTCATTGTCCGATACCTTTAGTATGCAGTTGACGGGCAAAAGCTTTCAACCGGAAATCGAGCAATACCAAGCAAGTGAACTTTCTTCTTTCAAAATCATCGAAGCTAGTTTTGAGAGCAAAGTACAAGCACTTTTGAATCTCAATCCAAAAGATAGATTCTGGCTAAAGCTTGATACTAAATCAGGGTCACTGATGACGAAAATGAGTGATGTCACTGCCGCCCTTCCCTTCGGCTTCCTTGAACCGGTCATGCTTGGACCCGCTTCTGATAATACTGTAAGGATGGCTTATGAGCTTCCTTATCAGATGGACAAATATAAATCCGACATTTTCGTGGACTTGGCTTCGGGTGCTAAAGAGCTGACGGTCAACTCAGGTGAAACCTATGGGGCTCCCAGCCCCGTCACTACATTAGACGGACCCGGAATAAAAGTTACCGTAAATCAGCTTGTAGCTGTAGATAAGGCTATTTCAGCACTCACTAACAATCAAAAAACTCGAGACATCCTTGCTAATTCAGTAATACTTGATGTGACATTTACCGACATACCCGGAAACGAAGGTACTAGGATACCTGCTGATTTCTTTACATTAGTCAACAAGAATTACCAGGCATCTTCAGGCAATGTTACTGCAGGCCGTATCGGTCTTGACGGAGCCGACTCTTCAGGCGGTAAGCTTATAAGTCCTAATAATTCTACCAAACAGCTAATATTTGCTGTTGATTCATCCTTTGGTGTATTTGAAGGTCAATCCCGACGGGGTATTGTCATATTTAATAAACCAAACGGCGCAATTGAGGACTGGACCTTACAATCCCGGTATATGGAGGATATTCAGGTTCCGATTACCAAAGGATCCTTTGAAAGTCCTGAGCTTTTAGGCTATAAAACTGATATAGAGGTAAACAATGATTTTGAAACTCAGCTTAAAGTAGCAATACAATCCTCTGTAGATCTTTACGCCGCACTTAATAAAGAAACCTCAAATATAACAAATATATCGCTAAGTGACGAAGACGGCCTTCAAAACGTTCCCATGCCATCTATATCTACTTATGGTCTTAAACAGCTCGACCTTATTTCAAACGAATCACAGGTAATATGGACATTACAATCTCTCAGATGTCTACCCCTAAATCGCAACGAAGGTGCGCTTCTCACCTACGGTTATCAGCCCGAAGCGATTATTACACAAGGCTGGGGTGAAATAGGAGATTTAACCAATCTTGCTCTTAAGCTTCTGTCAAAATTGGGATACTCACCTGAAGTACGTACCCTTGCCTTGACTGAAGCCGGTAAAAAAGTACTGACGGACTTCTCAGGAGTTGCTGTGAAGGATACTACGCCTCTTGGCGTTTCATACCGAAATGGTAACGGTGAGAATAAAATGCTGGTCATTCCGTTCATGATGGATTTGTCTGAATTAAATGGCTTGGTTTATTATCAAACCGCTGCCGATAACATCAAGTATAGTAATCAAAAAGCGACTATTGAAGTTTATATAAAGTATGAACCGGGAGTCATCTCCGGCACAGCAGCAGGATCTATGGGCGATATGGCAGGTATACTCGGTGGTGGAGACGGAAATTCAAGCGAAAAACGCCTCCTGATGCTGAATGCTGAAATTACTCTTGATGAACTTAGCACAGACGCACTTGATTTATGCTTCATGCCGACAAGCGGAGTGGGCGGACTGAAAAACTACTGCGCACTACTGGGCACCCCGAAAGGAATGATTACAGGACAAACCATTCTTCAGAATCCTAAAAAGGTACTTGGAATAGAATTGGTAGTTAAAAATATTAGCGGAAATAACAAAAATCTCGTACATTATACCACTTTAGGCGAAGGTGACTCTCTGGATAAGTTCTTCCAAACCATTGCAATAAATCTTCCGGATTTAACTGAGAAAGCTGCAGCCTCACTGGATGAAACCGCGCGTCAGGTTCATGACTCATCAAATAATCCTGACCCGATTTCAATTGCAAAATGGTACGGCAGAAATATAATATATCAGTTTATAAGCGGAAGCTCCATGCTGGACAATCAAATAGCAAGTGAGTCCGGTCTTGTGTTAGGAAGAGTTTCACAGCCAAGATGTCTGGTTGTTACTTCTCGC
Source organism: uncultured Ruminiclostridium sp. (assembly GCA_964586745.1). GTDB lineage: Bacteria > Bacillota > Clostridia > DSM-8532 > DSM-8532 > DTU059. The sequence continues at coordinate 5,125 of CAZPIS010000014.1, read as the reverse complement.
TTGGACGATTCTGATAATATGCATACCACTATGGACTTGCTCCAGCCGTGGAATCAAATCCATGCCGGTACCGATGATGCAAAGAAAGCCTATAATTTAATGTCCGGTTTCTATTTGTCAGATTTAGAAGGTGAAGTCCTGCCAGGTAAAAATAAAGTCAGCTACCTTGATTTGTGGCAAAAGGCTCCTTCCGGAACCACAATTCAGACTATTCCGGTAATGGATAATAACAGGAATGAAATATTAGCACAGATGGAAACTCAGAAAAAATATCCATTCTTACTGCTTAACGCAGTTAAAGAGAATAAAAAGCTGATTTTTGCCCCTACCCAACCCACTATATTTATGGGGCAAGAGCGCTGGGCATGGCTGGAAATTGATCCTGACACCTACAATGTTGTTTCTGTATTCGATACAGGACTTCATGCGGGAATGGCTGAATTTAAGTTGTTATTGCTGCCTACTGAAGACGATACCATGAAGTGGATGAAAGGCATTTGGATAGGGACAAATGTTTCTGTGTGGACAATGTGTTCCTCCGACTTAAAATACGGTGACAACTATAAAGCGGTTCTAGAAGATGCCAAAAATACTGCCTATCAGGTGGCTGAGACTGTTTCAAAATTCTTCGATATTGCCGAAAGCATCAAAGGTAAGGAGATCGGATTTGAAATTGATCTTCCGGGAGGAGCACACAAAATTGATTTTAAGATTAGCATGTCAGGTATAAGTGGAAGTATTGCTCAAAAGATGTACAGTTATAGCGGCGGTATGAAGCTTGCCATAGACGCTTATTTCATGAGTATCGTACCTCAGCCCGAGACTCCTGGGAAACCGAAAGCTCCTAAGGAATATGAGCCAAAATAATAAACGTGGAAAACTGTACCCGTTTTGTACACTCATAAATTAGGCCAGGAATCTTATTCAGCGATTCCCGGCCTTTATTTAGTGCATTGCAAAATATCTTTCATCTGTGGAGGTTATGGTTTGGATAAAACATTAAAATAAGAGGTGTTTATAAATGAGAATACATTTTAGAATCTTAAGCTTTTATCTTCTCCCATTCCCATCATTCCATCAAGAATGTATTTATTGCCCTCTGTATCCCGTACGTATCCTTTGATTTCTCCGAATACCACATAATAATTTATATCAATAATACCCGCATGGACTGCCATAAGATACTTGTCGTCAGCAACATCAAAGGTAATTTTCACCATATCATGCTCGTCTGTTACAGTCCAGACAGATTTATCTTTATTACGCTTAAATGTTACAGGAGGCAATAGGCTGATCCTATCTTCAAACCAAATAAGATTCTCGTTGTAATTCTCCTGATCAATTGACTGATTACGCGTAAGATTAAATGCGAAGTATTTTTCTTCACCGTTTACGCTTTTTCCCATAGTGGTCAACCAATCATAATGAGCCTTATACGGATAATAACCTCTATGATCATCTACTATGGCCGTTGTTTGACTATTTGATTCAAAAACCTCATCATTAAGTAATAAGTGCCCTTTAGCCTTAAATAAGTCTTTTTGTGAATATAACGGCCTATTCGGCCCAAAAGGAATACTGACTATGCTGGGCAGAGAAACTCTTTCCAAATAGAATTCGTACTCAATTTTATTTTCCTTATCGAAGTGTGACCCTGAAAGTGAACATTTACCATCCTGAAAATTGTTTATATACTTGACATCTGAGTTCTTGGTTTGCGCTTTTGAAATGCTTCCATTTAATAGGTTTGGTGCTATTTTAGCTTTTGAGCTGCTAAGATTGGAACTCCAACTATAAACCTTCTTTTTTCGCTTATCATAGAAAATATTCAATACCATGCCGAACATTCCCATATCGCAAACAGCCGCCAGCAATACGCCGTTATCCAAGTGAATTTCGGCCGCTTCCCACAGCGATAATCTGAATTTCTTAAAGAGTTCAGGGAAAAACTTTCCCACAGGCTTTTTGCACTTTAAAAGCTCCAGGGTCTCAAACTCTTTATCAAAAGTACCGAAAATTACATTACCGTTCTCAACTAGATGTTTGGGTGTATGCACAGGTTGTCTCTTGGAAGAAATGCACTGTTTGAAATCTTGCATAGGGCACCTCCTTATATTTTTTAGACCTATATTATAACTATATTATTTTATAGTTATGACATTCATAGCCATTCATATATACGAAGAATCATACGAAGCAAACTAATAAAGAACCCCACCCGTCAAAGCAATCAAAGATTGCTGACGGGTCCCGGGAACCTTCTTGTTTTCACAAAAAAAGTATTAATAATAATATTTTACTATCAATACTTTTATATTTCAATTGCATAAGTTTTCATTGGGTAATAGGTATACAAATATTCTCACGAAATTAAATCTATCATCATAATTACCACGCGTTACCCGCACTACGATATATAAATCTGGCAGGACGAAACGCGGAAGAACCGCAGTCGATGTCATGTGTGGTAGCGGAGCATGGATTTAAGTAATGCGCGAATAATTTCCGGATGAAATTCGTGAGCGCACACATGACATCGGCTAAAGGTTCGAAATATTGTATTTATGCTATTATTTTGCTCCCATACCTAAACAATTACCTATTCCTTTTCCCATTCCTCTGCCTTGGCCTCTGCCCATGCCGTTACCTCTATTTGCTCCGCCATTACCTTGCCCTTCACCTTTGGATCCAAACTTAGCGCCCATATTGCGTCCAATCTTACCGCTTCCTGTGCCATCACAATTTTCCATATTCTTTTCCAGAGCGGCTATAATCTCATCAGCCTTTTCCTGTGTAATCTTACCTGCCGCAACTTGTGCTGCCAGATTGTCTTTCTTCATTTGGAGCATTTCTGCTTTGAATTCATCCAATTTATCGGCCTCAAAAGCTATACTGCCGTATGTTTTACCACTTTCGACTCTCTCCTCGGTAACACTCTCCACCGTGCGCCCTGTAATACCGGCAACTGCCTCGGCAGGAGTATTATACTTTGATGCCGCAAAAGCGGTAATACTTACTGCGCTGATAGTTAAAACCATAAGACCGATTGTTAAGATTTTTTTCAAATTTTTCATTTTAACTTACCTCCGTAATGTTTTATTTTGCTGTGATTTTAGATTACCAATAGTTTTTGTCAAAACTATGTCTTTTTCTTGGTATTTCAGAGGAGTTTTTCCCCGATTTTATGGATTTTAGATTATTAGGCTTTTGCCGACACAGGCAGTTCAAAAACAAACTCGGCACCTCCGCCTCGATGGTTTCGGGTATAAAGCTTGATTTGGTGTCTTTCTGCAATTTGTTTAGCGATTGCAAGCCCCAGCCCCGTGCCGGATTTGTTTTGCTCTCCATGAGTTTTATAAAAACGATCAAAAATATATGGCAAATGCTCCGGGTCAATTCCGGGACCATTGTCGCGGATGCTAATCTGATATTTGGTCACAATAATATCTACCTGTCCATTTTCACAGGCGAATTTTACAGCATTGTCCAGAATAATCAGAAGCATCTGACGGAGCCTGCCATAGTCACCCTGCATTGTTGTACATGGATATTCAATTTCGGTATTAACACTGATATTTCTCTCCTTTGCAAGCTGTGTGGTACTTTTTGAAGCATCAGTCACCACATCACAGACGTTTACAGGTTGCATCTCAATTGCAAAGTCAGTATTTTGCAGTCTAGATAAATCAAGCAGATCTCCAACCAGGCGCTGTAAATACTTTGCTTCGTTAAGCATCTGACAATGATAGTCCTCAATTTTCTTAGAATCTGTAACCACCTTGTCGCAGAGTGCCTCCAATGAGCCACGAATAACAGTAACGGGTGTTCTCAGCTCATGTGAGATGTTTGCAACAAAATCACGGCGCATTTTTTCAAGCTTTTCACTTTGTTTACTTGAATCATTCAGACGATTAGAGAGTATGTCCAGTACCTTAGATAGCTCACCTATTTCGTCATTTTGTTCTATACCGCTTTGCGCCGTATAATCACCGCGAGAAAGACGCAATGCTGTATCTTTCATTTTTGAAAGCGGCTTTGTAAAGGAATATGAAAGAAGAATCGATAGTATAAATGCCGCAATAAGTGCCAAAAACATGCTGATTCCTAAAATGATAAACCCTTGATTTACCGCAGTTGTTGTTCCTTCTACCGGAGAATGGAGAAGAACTGCTCCCCATATATCTCCGTTTAAATCCTTAATGGGTGTTCCTACTGTAAGCGTAAGTTTTGACAACACATCACTGAACTCTTCACTGAATACCGTTTCTCCCTGAAACACATTGTCAATCATTTCACCGGCATTAGAAGGCAGCTCAGCAATGTTGTATCTCCCTTTCATCATGCCTTGTCCCATATGTGCTGTGACAAGATTTAAATTATCATCTACAATCCAGACATCAGTATCTGCAACCTCGTTTATGAAGCGCAAATATAAACCGAGGCCACCCATTCCATTTCCGAATCCGCGATTATTTTCGCCGGACAATGCCTCAGCTAAAGCAATAGCATAATTTTCGAGCTCATTTTTATGAACATCCACTGTATATTTCCGAAAAAGAAAGAAAAACGCGCTTCCTATGACTATAGAAAAAATCAGCAGTGCTAATGCGAAATACATACTTAGCTTTCTAGCAATTTTACTTTTTAGCATCTGCTGTCACCTCGAATTTATATCCTACGCCCCAAATGGTTTTAATATCCCATGCCGGATGAACATATTCATCTAATTTTGCCCTAAGGCGCTTGATATGGCTGTCAACTGTTCTATTGTCCCCTATATAGTCATAACCCCAAAGACTGTTTAAAATATTGTCCCTGGAAAAGACCTTGTTTTTTGCGTTAGCAAGCGTCCATAGGATTTCAATTTCCTTTTTAGTTAACTGAACTAATTTGTCGTCAATTGTAACAGAATAATCATCCAGATTGATTTTTAAATTATCAAAAATAAGCTGTTGTACTTGTGCATCATCACGGTTGATGCGACGCATTATTGCTTTTATTCTTGCCATTACTTCTCCGGGGGAAAAAGGTTTCACAATATAATCGTCAGCTCCAATTTCCAAACCCATAATCCTTTCGTAATCCTCGCCTCTTGCTGTAACCATTATTATAGGTACATTGGAAT
>CAZPIS010000013.1:0-15770 GCA_964586745.1 uncultured Ruminiclostridium sp. | reverse complement strand
TTATTATTCCCGAGGTTTTGAGAAAATGGATGGGTGGCAGAGATCGGCTGTATCCCAAAAAGTAAATAGTAATTAGCAATTATAAAAGTGAGCTGCCTCAAAATATGAATGTATCATTCTGAGATCATAAAATAGTCGAAGAATCTTCAAAATCGAGTTGTTATTCACCGATTTTATTAAGATTCTTCGCTTCGCTCAGGATTACCATCCATTATGAGATAGCTCCTTTTTGTTCTATATTGTAAACAAATACTTTATTAAATCATAGTATAGAGAACTATTAAACAGGCTTATCATCAACTTTTTTTAGGGGTATCCGGGTTCCGTCAGGTTCTACAACCACAACATTTTCAAGAGTAGATTTCAGGCTTTGTCTGAAATCGGCAATATATTGCTTTCTAAGTGTCTGCTGTTCCAGCTTTTCTTCTTCTGAAAGCCCTTCACACTTAGCTTTTCGTGCTAATTCATTGATTCTGTCAATTCCGCATTTATCCACAAAAGCTCCTCCAATAATTAATAAACTTACAAGATATTATAGCCTAATATATTGGTCTGTAGCAATATAATAAGCGGACCTAAAATATTTAAGCCCGCTTGATTTAGATTATGACGTTACAAGGAATTTATACGCATTGGAAGAATCGGATCTCTCGTAAATCTATCCCAAAATAGTTCCAGCTAAAACCGTTCCATCTATAGCCCGATACAGACCTTGGCCCGACAAATGTGGGATAAAACCAAAATGGTCTTATCTGATATGGCCAAACATATGTAAACCTGTAGAGACAGTTAATAATAGCGCTCGGATCAACTGCAAAGGTACCTATGGGCATCTGCGGTATAAAGGCAGGAGGTGGTCCAATGGGAGGACCATCTGTGGGGCGTTGCGGGGAAAACGGAGTAAAGGGAGTAAACGGAATCAGAAATCTGAATATATCGAAGGGTGTGCCTCGCCTGAAATCGCGTCCATCACGATCACGATCTCTGTCCCTGTCGCGGTCTCTATCCCTATCTCTGTCCCTGTCGCGGTCTCTATCCCTATCCCTGTCCCGGTCTCTATCTCTATCCCTGTCAAACTGTTGAAACATAACGAAACCTCCTTTCTTGTTGGGTTAGTACAATATATGGTCAAGCTCCCAAAAGGTTACGATACAACAATAAATAAAATTTAACGCAAACTATGAGAAAATTAATAGTAAAGAAAATCATTCTAATCTTGTAAATAATTGATAAGAAGAATAGAATAAAATCAACTTAACAAGGTACCCGAATAACGTCGTTTAAAGTCCGGATATTTCTGCAAATATCGTCCGGACATTCCTGATTACTCTAATAAAATTAAAAAGGTATTAAATATGAAAAGAAAAAAGAATGGGTTTCAAGATAGATTAAAAAAACAGATATTTCTTTATACAATTATAATAATAATAATATTGTTAGTATTGTTTTTTTTATCAATGCTTTTTTATGACTATACTATGATTACAAGGCAAACAGAAAATGTCAACAGATATTTAATTGATCTTTTTATGGATACATATTCGGATTACGAAAATTTTCTAATTTCGGCGGCAAATAATGAAAATTTTCAAAACTACATTATTGATAGAAAAAACCAGGTCGCTGTATATAATACGTATTATTCTTTTAACAAGAATTGGAAAATAAAATCAAATATTGTTTTAACTGATTCAGACGGTAATATTATTGTGAACACTTTTCCTTTAAATAGAAATAACAATCATTTTATTAGTTTCAATAATATGATAAGGGAAAAAGTACAAAATTCAAAAAAAATGAACAGTATTGAAACAGGTCTATATTCATTTATTGAACTAACATCAGAATATGTTATCTCGGGCCCCATTATCAAAGATGAGAAAATTATCGGTTTTGTAATGCTATATATGAGTGGAGACGATTGGAACTACGAGCTTTCAGCACAGGAATTCAATGGGATCATAACAGATAGGTTTGGGAATGTTATTGCAAGTTCAAGCAAGATGATTGTTAACAATATGAATAAATTCGAACCGAAGTCAAATAATGATAGAATTAAGATTTCTGGTACTGAATATATACTCAGACATAGTTGGCTGCAAGAACAGGATATAAATATTTATAGTTTGTTTAAAGTAAAAATGTATTTCTATCAATATTTACTAGGAGCAATAATCATTTTAATCCTCGGACTATCAATGTTTATAATTACTGAGGTCTTCTCAAAAAAGATTGCCGCCAATACTGCTCAGTCTATCAATAAGCTCATTAACCAAATATACATAATCAAAAAGGGTAATTTGAATTATAAAATTAACCTGAATACCGGCGATGAGATTGAAGTCATTGCAGAAAGTGTCAATGATCTTGTTAAGAGAATTAACGACTTAATTAATAGAAATACCGAATTAATCAACACAAGAAGAATAAGTGAAATTAAGCAACTCGAAGCGCAATTCAATCCGCATTTTATGTATAATACGCTTGAAACTATCAGATACTCTATTCTTTTAGATCCAAAAATAGCATCCGATTTAACTTCATTACTTACAAAAATATTAAGATACAGTATCAGCAAGGGCGCCAATGAAGTGAAATTCGGTGAGAGTCTTGAATATACAATGGTTTTCTTGAAAATTTATAAATACAGGTTTAATAAAAACTTCGACTATGCTATAGACATAAGTGATGAATGTAACGATGTCTATGTACCAAAACTTCTTCTTCAACCCATAATTGAAAACTCTATAAAATATGGTTATAAAGAAAAGGCTAATATTAGAATCAGTATTAGTGCAAGGCTGAAAGACAGCCATTTAATTATTGTCGTGGAAGATGACGGTGCGGGTATTCCTGAGAGTGAACTTATCAGTATAAATAGAAGCTTACGTGAAGAAACAGCTAATATTGAAAATTTAGGACTTTATAATACCTCTAGGATGCTTTTGCTTCAATATGGGAATGAAAGTGGTTTACATTTGGAGAGCAAGATTAATGAAGGGACAAGGGTTATTATAAATATCAAAGTAGATAAAAACAATAAATATCAATATGAAGGGGATGATTCAGCTGTATAAGGTATTAGTTGTTGAAGACGAGCTAATAATCAGAAAAGGCCTTATTTTCACATTTAATTGGAAAGAATTAAATTGTGTAATAGTTGATGAAGCTGAAAATGGTAAAGAAGGTGTCGAAAAGATAGTAGCATTAAAACCGGATATTATCATTTCAGATATAAATTTACCTATATTAAGCGGACTTTCAATGATTGAAAATACTATTGATGAAGGTTACAGTGCGATTATACTTACCGGGTACAGCGATTTTCAATATGCAAAGAAAGCTTTGAAATTCGGAGTTACAGAATACTTATTAAAGCCGGTGAATCATTCGGAATTGAAAGAAGCAATTATTAAAGCCATAGAAAGACGTGAAATAAAGAACATATATAACAAGGTATTAAAGAATAAAAATGAGATTCAAGAAATAAACATATTAGATTACAAGGCGGATTACGGTAACAGCAGTGAAATTATTCGTAAAATGCTTAAGTATACAGAAATCAATTATAATTCCAAAATAGTAATGGATGATATTTCTAAGTATTTAAACTATAGTGAAACACTTTTGAACAGGAAGTTCAAAGAAGAAATGCGAATTACCTATAATGAGTATTTAAATCGGTTTAGAATTCAAAAAGCTATTGAAATGTTTAGAGAAGGAAATGAATATATATGTGATATTGCAGAGTATTGTGGCTTCAATAGTTACAAATATTTTAACATAGTGTTCCGCAAGTACATTGGTTGTTCACCAAAGGAATTCTCCCAGTATTTTAAATAATGCGATGCTTTAAAGGATTAATTTACAATTATAAATAGCATAACTTAATTAAGTTTGCCGGATGTGATTTATTCAAAATAAAAAATTAGTGTCATATCTTTTCTTTTTGTACTGAAAACTTGGTATTTTTTTAATTTTTGGAATTATATAATGAAAAAAAAACGAAAGGGGAATTCATAATGAAAAGGCTATTTAGTCTATTATTGGTTATGATTATCTGCTGCAGTTTAGTAGGTTGTGGTAGTAATCAAACGTCAACAGGAGGAACACCTAGCGTAAAACCCACAGAAAGCGCGGTCAATGAAGTGAAAGCAACAGAACAAGCTACTGAAAAAGCTGTTGAAGATCCGTCAACAGACAAACTGGTCGTTTATTCTCCAAACAGCGAGGGATTGATTAAAGCCACTATTCCTTTATTTGAGCAGAAATACAATGTTAAGGTTGAATTGATACAAGCAGGTACGGGGGAATTGGTAAAAAGACTTCAATCAGAAAAAAGTAACCCATATGCAGATGTATTATTCGGCGGAGCAAAAAGTCAGTTCACTTCAAATAAGGATCTCTTTCAGGATTATGTTTCTGCAAATGATAAAAACGTTGTCGAAGCATATCAAAACAAAACAGGTTTCATAACAAGTTATGTATTAGACAGCAGCGTATTAATAGTGAATAAGAATCTCATAGGAAATATTAAAATTGAAAGCTATGAAGATTTATTGAATCCTGAATTGAAAGGCAAAATTGCAAGTGGAGATCCGGGTAGTTCTTCATCATCATTTGCACAATTAACCAACATACTTAAGGCAAAAGGTGGTTATGAGAGCCAGGAAGCATGGGATTTTGTTAAGGCATTGTTCACAAATATTGATGGCAAAATTTCTTCAAGTTCAAGTGCTGTATATAAAGGCGTTGCAGAAGGAGAAATGGTAGTTGGATTGAGCTATGAGGATCCATGCGCCCAGTTGGTCCGAGATGGAGCTCCTGTTAAAATTGTCTATCCGTCGGAAGGTGTAGTAGCCTTACCTGCTTCAGCAGCAATCGTAAATGGTGCAAAGAATATAAAGAATGCAAAGCTATTTATTGATTTCATAATATCACAAGAAATTCAGGATGCTTATGGTACTACCTTAACAAACAGACCGGTTATTAAGGATGCTAAAGTCGGAGATTACATGACACCATTTAGTCAAATCAACATGATTGAAGAAGACATAGAATATGTAAATGGTAACAAGAGTGAGCTTGTAGCAAAATACAAAGACATTTTTGCCAGTATCAGCTCTAATTAACGGAGGATCTGATGAGTGACATTAGAATAAGAAATGCAGTTAAAAGATATGGAAAAAGCACAATAATTCCGAACTTAAACCTAGAAATTGCAGAGGGTGAGCTTTTCACCCTCTTGGGTCCTTCCGGTTGCGGAAAAACCACACTGCTTCGAATGATTGCAGGCTTCAATACCATTGAGGGAGGGGATTTCTATTTTGACGATTTAAGAATCAATGATATTGATCCCAGTAAGAGAAACATTGGTATGGTATTTCAGAATTATGCGATTTTTCCTCACATGACAGTGGAAAGTAATGTCATGTTCGGTTTAAAAAACAGGAGTAAAGATAAGGAATTTATAAAGGCCGAAACCGAAAAATTTCTTAAGACAATTCAAATATATGAATACAAGGATCGCCTGCCCGGGAAGTTGTCCGGAGGGCAGCAGCAACGTGTTGCACTTGCCAGAGCGCTGGTTATAAAACCTAATGTACTGTTAATGGATGAACCTCTATCAAATTTGGATGCAAAGCTGCGTGTTGAATTGAGAAGAGTTATCAGAGATATCCAAAGAGAAGTTGGGATAACAACGGTATATGTGACTCATGATCAGGAAGAGGCAATGGCAATCAGTGATAGGATTGCTGTAATGAAAGACGGTGTAATTCAACACATCGGGGTACCTCAGGACATTTATCATAGACCCAAGAATATTTTTGTCGCTACATTTATCGGGCGAACAAATATCCTTGATGGTAGGATTATGACAAAGCCTGACGGAAGCAAAAAACTTGTATTTGATAATAATCTTACCATAGAAATGGATGATATTGATTCAATAGAGGAGCAGCAAGTAAAAGTTACCATCAGACCGGAAGACATTAATATAACCGATAGTACAGATGAAAGCTTTTTAGGAGTCGTAATGGATAGAGTTTTTCTGGGCATAAACATACATTACATAGTAAAGCTCAAAGACGGATCACTAGTTGAAATCATTAAGGAATCGGATTTGAGAGATGATATAAAGCCTGGTAACCAAATATCATTATCAATTAAAAAGCATAAAATCAACATTTTTTCGGAGGATGGTGCGTCAAATCTTCTAAGGAGAGATATTAATGGACAATAGGAAATTCAAACTGGATATGTGGGGCTGTATTACTCTAGTGACAATTGGACTATACGGATTGTTTTTGATACTGCCACTTGTTAATATACTAGCCCAGTCTTTTATTGATATAGATACAAAAGCGTTTACGTTAAAACACTTTACGCAATTCTTCAGCAAGAGTTATTATTTAGGCACATTGCGCAACAGCTTTTATGTTTCGATATCAGCAACTTTTTCGGCTGTCTTACTTGGGACACCCCTTGCATACTTATTTGCTGTATATAAAATAAAAGGGAAAAAGATACTGAACATAATGATTATAATAGCATCGATGTCAGCGCCGTTTATAGGAGCATATTCATGGATACTTCTTCTTGGAAGGAACGGTTCGATTACAAATTTTATAAAAAAGGTGTTTGGATTTACTCCGCCGGATATTTACGGATTCACAGGAATACTCCTAGTGTTCACTCTTCAGTTATTCCCCCTTATTTACCTTTATGTGTCAGGCGCTTTAAAGGACATGGATAATTCTTTGCTTGAAGCATCGGAAAATATGGGTTGTACGGGAATAAGGAAGTTTGTAAAGGTAGTTGTCCCTCTTTTAGTACCAACTATATTGGCTGGTTCCCTACTTGTTTTTATGAGAGCACTGGCGGATTTTGGTACACCTATGTTGATTGGAGAGGGATACAGGACATTTCCGGTTTTGATTTTTAGTGAGTTTGTCAGCGAGGTTGGAGGTAACGATGGTTTTGCCTGTGCAATTGCAGTTATTGCAATAATTATAACAACAGTGGTATTTTTGATTCAGAAATATCTATCCAACAGAAACTCATTTTCTATCAATTCGCTTACTCCAATAGAACCAAAAGAGTTGAAAGGTATTAAGAAAGTTATTATACATATTTTTGTATACGGCATAATCGGGCTGGCTGTAATGCCCCAGACTTACGTTATTTATACATCATTTTTAAAAACAAAAAACATGTTGTTTGTAGACGGTTATTCACTGGAAAGTTACAGTAAATTATTTTCAGGATCTATGAACTCAGTTAAAAACACATTAATTATTCCTATGACTGCATTGGCCATAACTATTATTATGGCTGTATTGATTGCCTATATTTCTGTTAGAAGACGGAATCCTGTGTCAAATATTGTAGATACCGTCTCAATGATTCCATACATTGTGCCAGGTACCGTTTTAGGTATAGGATTGTTGGTTTGTTTTAATAAAAGGCCGCTGTTGTTAAGTGGCGGTGTTTTGATTATGGTAGTAGCCCTAGTAATAAGAAGGCTTCCTTATACTATAAGATCCAGTGTTGCAATTCTGCAGCAGATACCAATGAGTACCGAAGAAGCGGCATTAAGTCTGGGTAGTTCAAAAATGAGTACGTTTATTAAAATTACTTTGCCTATGATGTCGTCCGGAATTATTTCCGGTGCCATACTAAGTTGGGTTACTATGATCAGCGAACTATCAACAGCTATAATACTCTATACAGGAAGAACAAGGACACTGACCGTTGAAATATATACCGAGGTCATTAGGGGTAATTATGGCATTGCTGCTGCGCTTTCCACCGTATTGACAGTATTTACTGTAACATCATTGCTTATTTTCATGAAGGCATCAAAGAGAGAGGGTATCAGTCTATAATTTTGAATGTTTATTCAGTACGTTATGTTCTAGAAAGCGAAAGAGGTATACAATATGAGTACTTTGAGAGTTGTATGTAGTATTGCCGGTAGTTTTCTAAAAACCGCCGCTAAATATCTCTTGAAACCATTTAAAATGTTTAATGGGGTAAAAAGTATCAGAACAAAATTGATACTTGCTTTTATGGTACCAATCATATTAATTATAACACTCGGGATACTGTCATATCAAAATAGCAAGGTGACAATAATTAAAATAACCCGCGAATTTGCTGAATCGTCAATTAAAAAAAGCAGCGAATATATGAATCTTATATTTTCAAATATAGATTCATTAACTTTTCAGCTCTTTGCGGAAGACGATGTCCAGAAATTTATGAAAAAAAACATAACTGATACCCTTCAAAAAGATGCAGTGACTAATTTTGAACTCTCCCAAAGCGTTGACAGAAAACTCTCACTGATTTCTTCATCAAACCGCGATATTTACAGCATGTTGTTGGTTAATAGTGAAAGCAAAAAAACAAAAAGCTTTAATATTTATTCTCTTTCGAATAATGTGGATTTGAATAGAGTAAAAGACATGTATTTCTTTAAAGAGGCAATCGCAGCCAAAGGCAATATTGTCTGGATGGGAAGACACGAAGAACTGGACAAACTCTGTGGAATGTCTGAGGATAATTACTCCATATCTGCAGTAAGGCTTGTTCAAGACTTGGAAACCTCAGAAGTCATTGGTGTTATTGTGTTTAATCTTAAACCTGATTTTGCAAAACGGATACTTGATAATATAAATCTTGGTAAGAATGAGGAACTGCATCTGATAAGCTCGGACGGACGTGATATTACAAATATGGCTTCCGGGTCACAAAATGCAGATATCGCCTCCCAGGACTTTTACTTAAGCTTTATAAACAGCGAAAGTTCAAGCGGATATGCTGAGAACATTGTATACAATGGAAACAATTATCTTATAACTTATTCAAATGAGCAAAACTATAAATCTATTAATTGACACCGCCGGGCATGCTGCTTCGGGGGATCTTACCATAAATCCTGCATCGAATCGAAAAGATGAACTTGGAGTACTTACCCGAAGCATAAACAAAATGGTAACCAGCATGAGAAATTTGATTGAGCAAATGGCTTTTACATCACAAAAAGTCGCTGAATCAGCCGGCACAGTTATGGCCGGTTCACAACAGGTAGCAGGCATATCAGGAGAAATATCCAATGCCATACAGGATATTTGTGCGGGAGCTGTTTCACAAACCAATGATGCTGAACAAGGGGTTGTAAAAATAAGTATTCTTGCAGAAAAAATTAGTTGTGTAACTGATAATGCCAAATCAATTGGCAGTCTTACAATTGATACTCTGGATAAGACGCAGACGGGGCTGGCTTCAGTTGTTCATCTCGGTGAAAAAGCTGATCAAACAACTGATATATCAAAGCAAATCCTCATAGATATACAGGAATTAAGGGTTCAATCAAAAGCTATAGGCAATATTGTAAAGGTAATAAGTGATATCGCAAAGCAGACCAATCTTCTGGCTTTAAACGCAGCTATTGAAGCAGCGAGGGCCGGAAAAACCGGAGAAGGCTTTGCTGTGGTGGCCGATGAAATACGAAAGCTTGCTGAGCAGGCAATGAAATCTGCACGTGATATATCATATATTATTGGAAACACCCAGAAGCAAACAGAAAAAATAGTAGAGAAGGCTGAGAAAACTGAAACCATTATTAAGCTGCAGAATGAAGCTGTGTCAGATACCACACAAGTATTCAGAAGTATAAGGTTATCTATGGAAATTCTAACAACTAAGGTAAATGAGATTATGTCAAGCATTACTGAAATGGAAAATAAAAAGGAACAGGCAATAAATTCGATACAGAATATATCGGCTGTTTCGCAGGAAACCGCTGCCTCTTCTGAAGAGGTGACGGCATCCGTACAGGAACAGCTATCAAGAATAGAGCAATTAGCCTCTTACGCAAAGATTTTGGATGAATCAGCGTGTGAATTGGAAGAATCAGTTTCAATGTTTAAGCTTTCATAGGTTACATATTAAGTGAGGTCATATTATTTGCTCCTTAAAGCTTAAAAGTGAAGCAGGATTATCTTGAATTATAGAGGTGGGAAAGATCGTTATTCTCGTTATAAGACCTATTAATGAATTAATAGCTTCTAAGATATCTTCTTGATTAAGTATAGAAACAAAAATTTCATTTTGTTCAAGTTTAGGCTCAGGGCATAACTTTACTAATCTGGGGGAAGAAATCCAAAATAATTGCAGCTGCTTAAACCAAAGAAGCGGGGGAATAGCGTCCATAGAGGCTTTGATAACAAATCTCTCGTTTTTGCTTTTTCTGACGTATTCTTTAATAACCGATACATAGTTTACCTTCATATTTATACCTGCCTTTTTTACAAATAATTTTAGTGTTTAGTTTTTAAAAAAACTTTTTAAGAACTAACGCGTATCATCGAATTTCTTCGTTACGCATAATCATGCTGAAAATAATAAGTGTAATCCGCCAGCCATAAGGACGAGGCACATCTTTATTTAGTTATATTCAATAAAGTAAAATCTAATAACACAAATTTTTAAGTTGATGCGGTTTTAAGATGCATCAATTCTATATTTTAGATGCATCGTTCATTGGGCAATTTGAACAATTGGTTTAATATGTTTGTGCGGTGTAAAAAATAAAAATTATTATCATAATATAAAATGCCGATAAAGAAAAATATATTGCGGCATGGGTATGATATAATTCTAATAAGTGGGATCCCTCGCTTATTGCGACATACTGTGCGAAAACTATTTTGGTATGCAGGCTACAACTACTAAGTTTACATATATTTAATGTTATAATTTGTTTTCACACAGTCTTGCGATGGATTATCTTAATTCGATTATTAACAAAAGAGCTTATATAAGATGAAAGGAAGAATACATCAATGTTGACAGATATTGAAATTGCTCAAAATGCAAAAATGATGCCGATTGAAGATTTAGCAAAGGCACTGGAAATCAAGCGTGAGGATTTAGTGCTATACGGTGATTATAAGGCTAAAATAAAAGATAAGGTTTATGATAGCTTAAAGGATAAGAAAGATGGAAAATTGGTATTGGTAAGCGCCATTAATCCGACGCCGGCCGGGGAGGGAAAGACAACCATAACCGTTGGTCTTGGACAAGCTCTTGAGAAAATCGGCAAAAAATCAATTATTGCCCTTAGAGAACCTTCTTTGGGCCCGGTTATGGGAATAAAAGGCGGAGCTGCAGGCGGAGGCTATTCACAGGTCTTGCCCATGGAGGATATAAATCTGCATTTTACAGGAGATATGCATGCTATAACAGCGGCTAACAATCTTTTGTCAGCTGCTCTGGATAATCATATACATCAGGGAAATGAGTTAAAGATTGATTCTCGAAGGATAGTTTGGAAGCGCTGCATGGATATGAACGACCGTGCCCTTCGTCATATTGTTGTTGGCATGGGAGGAAAAGCAAATGGCTTCACCCGGGAAGATGGATTTAATATAACGGTAGCATCGGAGGTTATGGCAATATTGTGTCTGGCTACCGATATAACAGATTTAAAGGAACGTCTGGGAAGAATAATTGCAGCCTATGATCTTGAAGGAAATCCGGTTACGGCAAAGGATTTAAAAGTCCATGGTGCTATGACGCTTTTGTTAAAGGATGCCATAATGCCTAATTTGGTTCAAACGCTAGAGAATACCCCCTGCCTTATGCATGGAGGGCCCTTTGCAAATATTGCACACGGGTGCAATAGCTTAAAAGCAACCCGCCTGGCATTAAAGCTTGCGGATTATGTTGTTACCGAGGCGGGGTTTGGTGCTGAATTGGGTGCTGAAAAATTCTTTGATATTAAATGCAGGTATGGTGAGTTAACGCCTGATGCTGTTGTTTTAGTAGCCACTGTCCGGGCTTTGAAATACAATGGGGGAGTAAAAAAGGAAGACTTGCCTAAAGAGGATATAAACGCTCTTAGCCGTGGTATAGTAAACCTTCAGAAGCATGTTGAAAATATCAGGAAATTCGGCGTTCCCGTATTAATTGCATTAAATCATTTTTCAACTGATAGTAATGAAGAATTGGCTTATATCAATAACAAGTGTAAGGAGTGGGGCGTGGAGGTTGCTCTCTCAGAGGTATTTACCAAGGGTGGCGAAGGAGGTATTGAGATAGCCCGAAAGCTATGCGAAATAATAGATAAACAGCCATCAGCCTTTAGAACGCTTTATAATCTTGATTTGTCCATAAAAGAGAAAATAGAGATTATCAATAAAGAAGTATACGGCGGAAAAAATGTGGAATTTACCGGTAAAGCTTTAAAGGAGATTAAGGCTATTGAAGGAATGGGCTTTTCAAATCTTCCTGTCTGTATAGCAAAAACCCAATACTCACTTTCGGACAATCCTTCACTTTTAGGGCGACCTGAAGGCTTCACCCTGAATGTTAATGAAGTTAGATTGTCTGCGGGAGCCGGATTTGTTGTAGTTTTAACAGGGGACATTATGACAATGCCGGGACTACCTAAAATTCCCGGTGCAAATAATATTGACATTGATCCAAGCGGAAAAATAACCGGACTGTTTTAAAACAGCTTGTCGAACTGCTTCATAAAACGGACATGATCGTGATATTCGGATATTACTTCTTCCAGCATGCCGGTGAAGTTTTTTTGCGCCCAGCTTCTTCTGGAATTATAGTATTTATTGGCAACGCGCCAAAATTTTTGCGGAAACAGGAGCATGGCTTTCATAACAGAAGCTTCATCCTTGGAAACAGGCGCAATCTCACTGTAGGCATCCAGCAGAAGAGAGGCCTTTTGAGGGTTCCAGTTACATTTACGCATCTTTCTTCTTAGCAGGTTTACCAGATCATAAATCCTAAGTTCCTCGCAGCAGCATTCAAAGCCGGTAATATATGTTGCAGAGGCTTTTATAAGAATATTCTGATATGAGTAATCATGATGGCATATTACACCTTCAAGAATAGTTTTCTTAACCAAACGTTGATACTCGGTGCCTCCAAGCAAAGAAAGACTTTCTTCGGCAAGCTCTATAAATTTATCTACACAGTCAAGGTATATATAATCAAAGGCTCCGCGTTCACGCTCGGCTTTTCTTCTCATTCTTTGTATTTCGTCATAACGCTTTCCGAGATTTTCGGGCAGCTTTCCTAAATCATTGGGAACAGCATCATTTTCATATTTAAAACCATTCCCCAGCCTGTGCATGTGCGCAAGTGCTGTTGATGCTCTTATCGTGTCACCGTCATCACTGAACTCACACTCCCTGGCATCAAAAAAAGGTGTCATTACAAAAGACTGGCCCTCGATTTCCATAAATGGCCTATTGTCTAAAGCAACCGAATATGTATCCAGATTTGTAAAACCGGCATTATACAGGTGCTCTTTTGCAGCATGCACATAAAATATTCGATTCTCCGAACAGTGGCATGGTCGAAGATGCTTTTTGCCAATATTGGTATCTAATATATAACCGGCTCTGCAAGGCTTAATAGAAGTTATTTTTATCCCATATGTCGCTTCAATAAAATCTTTGGATTCAATCATCTTAATAAATACCCCGCTTATTACTAATGCTTAATTAATTTTTTTGATTTTATATAATATATTCTGTAAAAAAACTAATATTTTGCTCTAAACTATAAAAGAAATTTCAGAATGACAAGGAGTATAATTCCCGGAAGGCCGAGTATACCTGCTACCAATGCAGAAAAAAGGTTCAGAGAAATAGTAAAGCCCAGTGGTGATCCGATAAGATTAATAATCAGAATTGCTATACCGCCTAAAACACCGTTAATGACCAAACGGAGTATTATCTTAAGAGGTAAAAGCATAGCCTTACCAAAGGCAAATACAATTAAGACACCTACTACCCAAGCTAGTATTATAAGGCCTCTGTCCATATATAAACCTCCTTTTTCAGGACAAAATCCGTCGAAACGATAACAGCGTAAAAGAAAACGGTTATCCCAGGTTATTATTAAATAGCCATAAGGGATAGCCGTATCCATTTTGCTTCAAGGTCTATACCCTGTTAATTTATATACAGAAAGAAGCAAAAAGATTCGTCCAAAATGGAGATATTGAAAGTTTTATTGTGCCCGGGCTTCCTTAGCCTTTCTAAGAAGGTACTCATAGCGAATCTGAGAGGCTTTGATTTTATAAGAATAATAGTCTACCATTTCCTTGCCTTCCGCCGTCTCAAAATTAGCCATAGCATTTTGCCATTCTATATAGGCATCGTGAATATTCTCAGTCAGTTCTTGCAGGAGCTCTTCTTTTTCGGCGATTATGGCAGCTTCCTGCGCTTTTGTCCCACTTAACCTCCTTAGAAAACCAAATGAATTAGACTTATTATTGATGACTTGATCTGTCATAAAATCTCCCCGTTTCGACCGTATTATAATAATATGATATGAAAATCGAGTAAAACTGTAGCTACAAATTAAAAAACAGTCTCTCTCCATCATATTGAGAGTATAGTCAAAAAAGGGAAATTTATACCTTTATTTTCTTACTGCTGCCACTACTCGGTTAATTCCGGACAAATCTTTCAGCATAAGTGTTTTCATGCTTTTTTCGGAAAATATTTCGCTTACTTTATTACCCTGATCATAACCGCATTCAACTATTATAATTCCAGCGTCTGAAAGAAGAGAAGAAGCCTTTAAAGCCAGCTCATGATAGAAAATCAACCCGTCTTCTCCCGCCGCCAAAGCAAGATGGGGTTCATAATCCCTTACAGAGTTAATTAGAAAGGGTATATCCTTTAAAGGAATATATGGAGGATTTGAAACAATAAGATCATAATTACCGGGAAGAGTCAGACTTTTATTCAGAAAATCTGTTTTGAAAAAAGATATTCGATTTTCGACATTATAGCGCTTTGCATTTTTTCGGGCAATATTCAAAGCCTCTTCGGAAATATCGACGGCATCAACAAAAATAGAGGCAGAACTTTTTGCAATACTGACAGCCAAGCAGCCTGAGCCGGTACCGACATCCAGTACTTTAAATGCAGTTCTTTCTTTAAGCCTGAACATATCTTGGCTAAAATAAGCCGGATTTTGGCCAAGAGCAAAAAATGCGCCTTGTGCTAAAAGCTCGGTATCATCTCTGGGTATTAGAACATGCGGGCTTACATAAAAGGTATAATTCAAAAACCCACACTCGCCGGTTATATAAGCAAACGGCTCATGACGACCTCTTCTTTTAATTATTGAAAGATATGCTTTTTCCTGTTCATGGTCTAAAACGATTTCGGGGTGAGCATAAATATAGCCAATATCCTTCTTAAGAAGCCAAGATAAAAGAAGACCCGCCTCTAAAGAGGGGTCTTCTACAGTTTTTTCGGATAAATATACACTTGCTTTTTTTAAGAGGCTGTCAATAGTCATAAAGTGCCCTCGGATATGGCAGTTGTATTTTCTTCCGTTTTTGGGGCCTCCTGCAAAACAGCCTTCAAGGAAGCTATAGCAACCTCCAGCATGGAATCGTCAGGCTCTTGAGTAGTAATCTTCTGAAGCATTAGCCCGGGAAGGCTGATTAGGCGAACAATCTTGCTGCTGGACCGGGCAGACAGTTTAAAAGCTTCATATGAAATTCCTGCAATTACCGGCAAAAGAGCCAGTCGTAACAGCATATTTATAAAAGGATTATGCCAGCCCGCAAAAGCAAAAACAATAATACTTATAATTATGACTATAAACATAAAGGTTGTCCCACATCTGGGGTGAAGAGTGGTGTGTTTTCTTACGTTTTCAACAGTGAGCTCTTCCTCATTCTCATATGCGTAGATTGTCTTGTGCTCGGC
>CAZPIS010000012.1:2702-16122 GCA_964586745.1 uncultured Ruminiclostridium sp. | reverse complement strand
ACAGCTTATGCCAGAGCTAGAGGCGCAGATCGGGTTTCTTCTTTCGGAGATTTTATTGCCATCAGCGATAAAGTGGATATAGATACTGCAAAGCTTCTTTCAAAGGAGGTTTCAGACGGCATTATAGCACCGGATTATGATGAAGAGGCGTTAAGTATTCTAAAAAGCAAGAAAAAGGGCGGATATGTCATAATGAAAATGGACCCTGACTATAAAGCAGCTGTAGTTGAGAGCCGTGAGATTTTCGGAATTACTCTGGAGCAATTGCGAAATGACGCTGTCATAAATAAGGATAGCTTTAATCAAATTGTGACAGAGAATAAGGATATAACACCTGAAGGACTTCGGGATCTTCTTATTGCAACTATAACTTTAAAATATACGCAATCCAATTCGGTTTGTTTTGCCTATGACGGTCAGGTAATCGGTTGTGGAGCAGGACAACAATCCCGTATACATTGTACTAGGCTTGCTGCCGGTAAGGCTGATTCATGGATGCTTCGTCAACACCCGAAGGTACTTTCAATGCAGTTTAAAGCAGGCTTAAAAAATCCTGTTAAGGATAATGCTATTGATCTATACCTGAGAGATGATATAACCGAGATGGAACTAAAAGAATGGGAGACCTTGTTTGATGTTGTTCCCGTAAAGCTTACGGCAGAAGAAAAAGCACAATGGATTAGTGGGTTTGAAGGAATATCCTATTCTTCGGATGCTTTTTTCCCATTCAAAGATAATATAGACAGAGCAGCTGCCAGCAGTGTAAAATATATTGCTCAACCCGGCGGCTCAGTGCGTGATGATGATGTTATAAAAGCCTGTAATACATATAATATGGTTATGTGCTTTACAGGGCTGAGACTATTTCATCATTAATACCATATATTGTAAAATACAGGACTGAAGGTCATTACAGATAGTATGCTTGAAAATATATTATGGATGATTATACTGATGGCTATAACAGCCATTATTGGAGTATTTATTTTTAAGGACAGACCAAAAAAATTTTGGTTTATTTTCTTAGCTGAACTTGCATTGATAATACGCTTTATCTTTGTTTTTATTATATATTCAAACGGGACCGAGTATTCAGGAACAGATGGTCTGATATATCATCAAGTGGCGAAGGATATTGCCGAGCAATTTAAATCCGGAGTACCGGTGTGGAATTTGGACTATGAGTATACTTGGTATACTGTTTTAATGGGAATCCAATATGCCATATTCGGTATTAACAGGTTTGCAGCATCTTTTATTAACGCGTTTTTGGCTATTCTCTCGGGATACTATCTTACAGCTATTGCACTCAAACTAAAGTTCAAAGCTAAAAGAGCATTTATAATCGGAATAATTTATATGTTTATACCAAGCATGATTGTTTGGACCTCGGATACCAGGAAGGAATCACTGATTTTCTTCCTGATTATTATGGTTTGGTATATTGCTTTGAAGGTTATCAGAGATAGACAATTATCCTTAATCAACAAATGCCTTCTTATCATAGGTACTTGTGTGCTTATTTGGATGAGTACGCTTCTTAGAATTTATATGCTTTATACTCTTACCGGTGCATTGTTTATTTATCTTTTGCTTTACTATATTAAAACTAGGAGAAAGCTGTCCCTGATATTTTGTTTTATGGTTTTGGCCTGCGGCCTTGTTATTAATTTTACAACAGTAAGTGAAAATATGAGGGATTATCATGCTTTGTCTATGGATAAAAGCAAAAGCGGAGATGAAGATTTGGACGAAGAGATAGGTTCAATATTCAAGACAATAATGGAAAAAGATGTTGCCGATTCGATTAACGGTTTTTTAACCAAGCCACATCCGGAGGATGTTCCATATATAACGGATATTGCTGCGAATACCATCGCAATAATATTAGTTAGAACCGAAATGCTGCTGTGGTATATTTGCATGGTGATTTCAATATTTGGCATAATGCACACCTTTATCAGATGGGATCCTTATCTTATTGGCGTATTAGCATTCATTGTGTCATATGGCCTTATAAATGCACTAATAAGTGAAGATGTAGCTGATACCTATTATCGGTATAGAGCGGCAATAATAGCTCCGGTAATGCTGTTTGCTGATTACAAGTTATTCTTTCAAAAGATAAAAGCTTTGATAATGGGAAAATCAAACCATCATGATATTGCGTTAAATTGATTTTATTATTGGTATATCAATATATTTTGTTAAAGCGAGGCATCATAGAGTGACTTATAAAATAATGAAGATTTTGTCCCTGATGATTATTCCACTTATAATAGCATTCTCATTGCCTGTTTTTTGCTTTGCTCAGCCTCAGCAAGGATACCGTATCTCAGAATATGAGGTAATTGTAAGAATACAAAAAAATGGTGATCTGGATGTAACTGAAAAAGTTAAGTATAGCTCACTCGGTAATAGTAATAACGCAGTAATTCTTATTGATAAGCAGGATGGTGAAGAGATTGAAATAAAAAGTGTATACACCCTGATCAGGGATGAGCTGATTGAATGTCAGAGATTATCAGCGGGACAATGGGATGCAAATGTTTTTAATGGAACCTACAGTGTTTTGCAGGAGAATGATCTTGTAAGGCTTAAGGTATATAGTGTTTTTAAGAAACAGCGAGGCACTGTTGTAGTAAATTATAGTGTGAAAAACTCGGTTAAACGCTATGGCGATATAGCTTTGTTCAACAGAAATCATATTTTAAAGGATTGGAATGGTTATGCTTCAGATATTGACATAGAAATACAGCTTCCGAAATATACTGATGCAGCAAGAATAAAACCTTTTTTGCATGGTGTGCTGGTTGGGCAAAAAAGAATTCTGGACGGAAAAATAATTAAATATAACATTCCCAATATAGTACCGGGAGAATATGTGGAAACCAGGATAGCATTTCCTGAGAACCTTATAAAGGATGCTCAGCTAACAGCTCGTGACGATTATTTGGAAACCGTTCTGCTCGAAGAAAAAGAATATTCAGAAAGCGACAAGAGTGATTTATTAAAAGCGCGTGAAAATGCGGCTAAAGAAGCAGGGAAAAAAGCTTGGAACGAGAAAATGAAGCAGAGGGCAAAAGTGTTCTCAACAATTATTTCGTTATTTGCATCACTTTCAGGTCTGCTAACTATTTATAGAGCAAGAAAAGAACTTCAGGTTAATCAGGAAGCAACAACTTTTGAATTGGAGGATATACCACAATTAACACCGCAGGAAGCGCACTTGCTTCTATGTGGTAAAACCGGTGCAAGAGGAATAATGGGAGGTCTTTTCAATTTGGCCTCAAAGGGCTTTATTGAGCCTGAATTTATTATTGCGGAGAATAACAGCAATGTAAGCTTCCGACTTACCGAAAATCAAAATATGGTGCATTTGGACGCATCAGAGAAGGATTTGATACGATTAGTCGGAGAATTAAGTGATGAATCAGTAAAATTTGATCTTATAAATAATAGCATTAAAAATATGAGCGCTAACGAAAAAGTGAGATTTAAAGAAAACTATTATGCTTTTGATAAAAATATAAAGAGTAATTATTCAGAAAAAAATAAACTTACAGCAAGCCAATTGTACTATCGTAATTTAGGGTTGATTTTGGGTGTGATATTTTTTGCTGCAGGTTGTATGATTTCTATAGCTTTTTCGGTTTTGTCCTCATATTTAATGCTGCCAATGGGCTTTTTGGTATTCTGGTATTCATTGAGTATTCAAAGAAGAACTGCTTATAGTATAACAAGAATAAAAGCACTTAGAAAACTTAAGGACATTATTATTAATACCAATAAGCAAGAAAAATCACTTCCGGATTGGGCTAATAATCCGATGATGTTATTAGGTTTTAGTATTGCCATAGGAGTAGAAAATAAGCTACATTTATTAAGGGATACATTCGATGGTAAAGATATTAATACTATAGAGAATATTTTGAAAAGAGCTTTTCTAACATTAAATAAATCTTTATCAGCTATCCTTGACGACTAAAATTTATCAAAATGCTAACAGTGCGTTTTGGTGCACAATAAAACTTACATATATTTAATGTTATAAGTTGTTTTCGCACAGTCTGTTATGCAAGCGCTTATTGAAAATAAATTCGAAAGGATTAAAAATGACCGAAATTATTCTTAATGATATTCATAAATATTATGGCACTAACCATATTCTAAAGGGTGTGTCTTTGGAGATATATGAGGACAGTGTAGTTGGACTAATCGGAAAAAACGGCGCAGGAAAAACAACGCTGTTTAAAGTTATTTCCGGGACGGAGAATTACGAAAAAGGCGAGCTTATCCTTGCGAAAAACAGGCGTATCGGCGTACTTGATCAAATACCTGAATATGAACGGGGTACTACTGTATATCAGGTTATTGACTCAGCTTTCGATGATATTTATGAGCTTAGAGAGAATCTAAAAAGTCTCACAAAACAAATGGCTCAAAGCGATTCTCCGAGTTTGGTTAAAAGGTACGGATCCATACAGCAAGAGTATGAGATGCGGGGAGGCTACACGATAGAGGTTTCCATTAACAGAGTGTGTAACGGCATCGGTATAGATAAAGGCATGCAGGAGCGTTTATTTTCCGAACTTAGTGGGGGAGAAAAGACCAGGGTCAATCTGGCAAGAATAATCCTAACTGATGCTAATATTCTGCTATTGGACGAGCCTACAAATCACTTGGATATTAATGCCGTTGAATGGCTGGAAGATTATCTGAATACATTTGAGGGTACTGTAGTGGCAATATCCCATGACCGGTATTTTCTTGACAGGATTTCGGAAAAGATTGTAGAGATAGAGGATGGAATAGCAATAAGCTATGAGGGGAATTACAGCAAATACTCAATATTGAAAGAACAGAGACGGATTGAGCAGCTTTCTCATTATGAACAGGAGATAAAAAAAATAAAACAACTGGAAAATGCCGTTAAAAGAATGCATGATTGGGCTAATCGCGCAGATAACCCAAAGCTACATAAAAGAGCCTTTGGTATGGAGAAACGCCTGGAAAAAATGCAGGAGAATGCAACTACCAAGCCCAAAACAGAGAGAAAGTTATCAAAGGCTTTTAAATCAGGACTTTTTTCCGGTACAGAGGTCCTTAGCCTCAAAGGCATACAAAAAAGCTTTGATGACAGACTTATTATTGAGGATGTAAATCTGCTTTTAGTAAAAGGCGATCGATTAGCACTATTAGGTAATAATGGAACGGGAAAAACTACGCTCCTGAAAATTATACAGGGGGAGATAGCTCCTGATGCCGGAAATGTCAGAATCGGTCCAAGCGTGAAAACTGCTTATCTGCCTCAGATTGTAATCTTTGATCAACCGGAGCTGACTATATTGGAAACAGTACGTCGAGAGCTTATTATTGATGAAGGAAAGGCCAGAAATCTTCTTGCCGGGTTTTTATTTACAGGCGAGGATGTATTTAAAACAGTGGAAAGCCTTTCAGGTGGAGAGCGCAGTAGGCTTAAACTATGTCTCTTAATGCAAAGCGGTGTAAACCTGCTTATTCTTGATGAGCCCACAAATCATCTGGACATATCTTCAAGAGAGTGGATTGAAGAGGTGCTGGAGGACTTTGAAGGGAGTATACTTTTTGTATCTCATGATAGGTATTTTATTAGAAAATTTGCAAAAAAGGTATGTGAATTAGAGGACGGTAAGCTTTACAGCTTTGATGGTGATTATGAGGATTATAGAGCGTGGAAGCGTTATGAAATTCAGAAAAAGAAAGACTCGGAACATATAAAAGAACAAACTAAACCCAAGAATGACACCCGCATAAAAAAACCCAGTCCGAAGGCTATAGAGAAAAAGCTCCTAATCCTTGAAAAAGAAATTAATCTTGCTGAACAAAGATTAGGTGAAATAGAAGACGAAATGAAGACCTATGCCACTGACTATGAACGATTGGAAGAACTACTTCATGAAAAACAAGCCTTGGAGGAAAAACATGAGGGTTTAATATCTCAATGGATGGAATATCAATAGCTACATTGTTTACAGTTGTAATTCATGTAATAGCAATATGGACAGCTATTATCTGCAACTATTTAGCATTCAGTGAAAACATCTAAGTATTTTAGTATTATTTTGGATAATGCTTTCATTATCTGCAAATAATGATACACGTGTATTCATTTTTTTAGAGATATGGATGGTGTGTCTTTATGCTAAAAGGTCTGAAGAATCTGTTTATATATAAAAAGCCCTCTAATAATGGATTTAGGTTTCCAGAAGAGTCTGAGGAATCAGAGAAATGGAACAGATACAGGGGAAAGATAAGCAACTTAAAGAATCAAAACCTATCGAGTGATTTTCAAAACGAGAATAGACAAGACGAGCAAGGTAAACAAGGCGAGCAACAAAAGCAAGAGGAGCAAGGTAAAAAAGACGAGCAAGACAAGCAAGACGAAAAAGATAAACAAGACGAGCAAAAAAAACAAGGCGAACAAGACGAACAAGATGAACAAGAGAATCGAAACCAAAATAGTGGAGAAGAACCTGATAATAAGCAGACCGAAAAAGGAAATAAAGAGTATAAAGACAAAGAAAAACATACGAAGTTTGATAAATCAGCACAAATTCGTATTATCAATCCTAAACCCGTGAAAGAACTGGTTAGGAATAGAAACGCAGAGGATAAATATAAATCTAATAAAGATAATAAAGAAAAGTCTAAAGAAAATAAACAGCCAGATGAAGAAGATCAAAAGCAGGATAAAAAAAACAAAGAGCAGGCGATTGACTCTACTAAAAATCAGAGTAAAAAAATTTCTGCCAAGAGTAAAGGAGAAGAAAGAGACAATCGAGATACTTCAATATCTGAGCCCGATTATGATTCAAATGTAAGTAGCTCATTAGAGGACAATATTAATAACCTTAAAAATATATTTCATCTGCCGGTAAACCAAGATGTCATAATCAGAGAATTTAGAATAGGCCGAAAAATTGATGCATGTCTTGTTTTTATTGATGGGATGATTGATAAAAATATAGTTGTTCAATTTACCCTTCCTCAACTTATGGATGCCTGTGCTTTAGACGGCTTTGAAGACGGATGTCCGATGGACTACATTGAAAAAAACATTCTTTCGATTCATCAGATAGTAAGAATGGTCAAGTTTAAAGAAATTGTCCCTCAAGTGCTTAGCGGATTAACAGTTGTTTTCATCGACGGTTGTGATGAATGCATGGTTATGGAAAGCCGTGGGTTTGAAAAGCGTGATGTAAACGTTCCTTCCACCGAGACGGTAGTAAATGGAGCTCAGGAGGGTTTCACTGAGAATTTACGTACAAATATTACTCTCATAAGAAGAATTGTAAAAAATGAGGCCTTGGTAACAGAGTTTAAGATAATCAGTAAAACTAATAATATATTGGCGGCTCTTCTTTATTTAGATGATATAACTAATAAAAAAATTGTAGAAGAGGTTAAAAGGCGAATAAACAGCCTTGATATAGATTATATTTCTGGAAGCGGAATGTTGGAGCAGCTCATAGAAGATAAGAATTTAATGCTTTTCCCACAGGTTATTTCAACAGAACGGCCCGACCGTGTTGCTTCTTTCCTTATGGATGGGAAAATAGCTCTGGTTTGTGAGGGAACTCCTTTTGCCTTAGCAATGCCTATAACATTTTTTGATCTTTTTCATACCTCTGAGGATTCAAATCTTCGCTGGCAATATGGGACCTTCTTGAGAATTGTCCGCTTGATAGGTACTCTTATGGCACTTATGCTTCCGGGAGTGTGGACTGCCCTTATTCTATTTCATCAGGAGATGATTCCGACATCCCTGCTTTCATCAATTGTTATTTCACGTGCTCCGGTGCCGTTTCCTTTTATTATTGAGTTTCTACTAATGGAGTTGTCCTTTGAGCTTATTCGTGAAGGAGGCATCCGTGTTCCGGGTATTACAGGTAATACTTTAGGCATTATCGGTGCGTTGATTTTGGGGCAGTCGGCAGTTTCGGCAGGTTTGGTGAGCCCTAGCTTAATTATCATAGTTGCGCTAACCGGATTGGGTAATTTTGCAATACCAAATTATTCATTAGCTTTAGCGGTTAGAATAGCCAGGTTTCTTCTTATTGGGTTTGGCGCACTTGGCGGACTTTATGGCATTTCAGTGGGAGTGACTGTTTTCTTAGCGTTAGCTTTAGGTATGAAATCATTTGGACTGCCATTTTTTACACCTATTGCACCTTATACGATATCAAATCATGACAAAATAATTAGAGGCCCTCTTCATAATAATAACCGGAGGCCTGATTATTTAAATACGCAAAATGAAAAGAGAATGGGGGAAAATCCCAGAGGATGGGTAATATCAAAACCGGGAGGAGGCAGAGGTAATGATAAGGGAAGGTAGTTTTGGATACCATGAGGCAATCAGCCTTTTAGTTATTACTATCGCAATAAAATTTTTTTTTACCAGCCCTGCAATGCTGGTGGAGATTGTAGGAACTGCCGGATGGTATATGACAATTATTTCTATGCTTACTGCAATCTGTGCCTTTATGTTACTTTATCTGTTACTCAAGCGTTTTCCAAATAAAAATATAATGGAAATTAGTGATTTGGTTTTAGGTAAATGGGGAGGCTTTATCATCTCTTTTATCTTGGGAGGTTATTTGCTTTGGACAGCCGCTATCAGCATGAGAGAATTTGTAGAAGTACTAAAGGTTTACGTGCTTCCCGAAAGTCCTCCCAGCTTCATTATGGTACTATTTGTAATTACAATTGTGATTTTATCATTCATGGGGCTGGAAACTATCGCAAGGTTTGCAAAGTTTATTATATATATTCTTGGTGCAGGATTATTGTTTGTTATTCTGCTTTCAAGTCAGAACTTTGTGCCCCGGCACCTTTTCCCAATATTGGGATATGGGTTGGATAAAACTATATTTAATGGCTTATTACGATGCTCGTATTATGGCGAGATAGTAATTCTCGGGGTAATAGCGTCATCACTTCATGGTTATAAGGAGATAAAAAGGATTGGACTTTCAAGCCTTTTAATTGCAGGTTTGTTAACCAGCTTTTCTTTATTAGTATTTACATTGGTCTTCCCTTATACGATAGGGCAAGAAATTACATCTCCCATGTTTGAAATGGCAGCTCTTATAGATTATGGAGGGTTTATGCAACGCATGGAACCAATTTTTCTGTTTCTTTGGAATTTCGGTACTTTTATTGAAGTATCATTAGTATTCTACGCGGTGCTTATGATATTTTGCCATATTTTTAGGATTTCAGATAAACGTCCTGTTATTTTACCTACTGCAACAACTATGTATAGCCTAAGTCTAATTCCTAGGGGAATTTCAGAAGTAATATCCGGATTACTGCAAATGATTAGATCTTGGGGATGGATTGTTTATTATGTACCACCTATTATTATTTTAATAGTAGCTGTTATACGAAAGAAGAAGGGAGAGTCTCAGGATGCGTAAGAGCACTCTAATTCTTATTTGCTTGTTACTTCCGATCTTTATTACTGCCTGCTTTGATTCCCATGAAATTGGAGATTATGCATATATAACCGCACTAGGTGTTGAGAAAGGGATTTCAGATACTCTTCGAATTACTTTTCAAATACCTAAGTTTGGACAAGCCAGTCAGGCCGGGAGTGAAAGTGGGGGAGGCGGAGGAAAAGATAGTGGACAAATGGAAATTATCACGTTAGATTCGTCATCTTTGCAATCAGCAATTTCAATAGTTAATACCAATATTTCTAAAAACCTTAACTTTATGCACCTTAAGGCCATTGTGATTTCTGAGGATTTGGCACAAAGCGGTAATATGAAAGAGTTTATAGCACCTATCGTGCGTTATCGTCAAATAAGAAGAACCACCTGCATAATCGTGAGTAAAGGAAAAGCCGAAGAATTCGTTGCAGCCATAAAGCCCTATTCCGGGGAATTGGTTACAAGAACTGTTGAAGAGTTGATAGAAAATTCAAGTTTTTCGGGATTCTTTCCAAAAGTTACATTAAATGATTTCTATGATGGAATGAAAGCTCCGTATCATGGCCTTCTTTGTATTTATGGTGCAGTAAATAAGGAGGATATGTTAAAGAGTGAAGGAGCTTCATTTGAAGGGGAATCAGATATTCCCGGCGATTATTATGCGGGAGACATACCCCGCAAAGGTGGTCAGGAGGTAGAATTATTTGGTTCAAGTGTGTTTGACGGAGATACAATGGTAGGCAAACTAACCGGATTTGAAACTCAAATGCTGCTCCTAGTACGCGGTGAATTAAAAAGAGCACCTTTTTCCATAACGGACCCTGAAATACCTGAAACGATGGTTCCAATTGAAGTAACAGAATTTGATAAAACCGAAATCAGTGTTGATTTAAACGAAGGAAAGCCAAAAATTCGTGTAAAACTGAAATTAGAAGGTAATATTGCATCTATCCAATCAGGAATTAATTATGAAGCACCCGAAAAGAAGAAAATAATAGAAGAAGCTGTTGAAAAATATTTGGTTGAAGGTATAAAAAGAACATTTAAAAAATGTAAGGAGTTTAAAACCGATGTTTTTAATTTCGGTACAACTGCTGTTCTTCAATTTTGGACAATACCTGAATGGGAGAATTATAATTGGCTTGGAAAATTTGAAGAGTCTGAACTTAATGCTGAAGTGGATTTCACAATAAGGCGTACCGGTAAGATTTTAAAGAGTGAACCAATATATTCATCGGGGGGAAAAGAATGATTACCTATCTGGGTTTCATATATATTATTTTATCTTCGTTATATACCTTCAGTTATGCCAAAAAAATGTGGGGGGAGAATAAAGCTGCTTCAATAGGAGCTGTTTTGCTGGTTTTTATTTCTATGGGAGTTACCATTTTTATATATTTAAGAACATAGAAAAAGAGAACACCTTTTTTGCGAGGATGTTCTCCGTTACATTAAAACTCGATTTTGAAGATCCCACTTTTTTATTCTTCTTCTATATGAATTACACTTACAGGGCAATTCTCAGCAGCTTCCTGAACCATGTCTTCCTCATCAACAGGAATATCATCAACATAGACCTCTGCCAAATCCTCATCATCCATTCTAAAAACCTCTGGGCAAGTGCTTGCGCATAAGCCGCAAGAAATACATCCATCTCTATCAATCCATGCTTTCATTTTGAATTCTCCTTTTCATTTTTTTTAACGGAGTAAATAGTTTTCCGGGACCCATCAGCAATCTTTGATGCATTAATGGGTGTGGCTATCATTTTAATATTATACCCGCAATAATAATGATAAAACACTAATATTATCTTATCCTTCATGATTTGCCGTAAATTCAACAATCGATATATCATTCACTGTAATAGGGCTGTCTAAAGGATTGTATCTATTATTTATAAGATCCAGCAGCGCGTTTTCATATGGCAGCCAATAGGATAAGTTGTCTACAGTGCTGGCTACACCGGGAACCATATCGGTTTCAATACCGCTTAAAGGTATATCTGTTGCTTTATTTGCTAACCATAACATTTCATTTATATCAATATCAGTTTTAACATTTTCATTTACTATAGTGACCAACTCAGGTATTTTTAGAATATTTTCAGCTCTAAGGGCTTGCTTGGCCAATTCCTTTAATAGTTTTTGCTGTATAGCAATTCGGTCAATGTCACCCTCGGGGTAGCTTCGAAAACGAGCTAAATTAACCGCTTGTTTTCCGTCCAAATGCTGATAGCCTTTTTTTAAATGAATATAAAGATCCTGTGTGGGGTCTTCATAATTCATATTCCTTGGAATATCAAAATTTACACCGCCAATAGAGTCAATGATTTTTTCTATACCTTCAATGTCGAACAAAACGTAACGGTTTACATAAAAGCCTGTAAGGCTGGCTACATCTTTTTCAAATTGCTCAATTCCACCTATATTATATGATGAGTTAATTTTTTTTGACTTTCTGTTTGTATCAATCATTGTATCACGTGGAATATTTAAAATACGAATGTTTTTATTTCCTATATCCAGCCGTACAAGCATGATAGTATCTGTGCTCTCGGATGTCTTGTCTTTTCCCGCGACAAGAAAGGTATAAATTTTTTCTTCGGAAGGTTCTTCGGGTGTGGCTTCATTTTCTATGATGGTTGTTACATCTTTATTTGCATGTCCCGACATATTTAAGGTAGTATTTCCTTGAGGAGCCCGCATGCTAAGCTTATATGAGATTGATACAATTAAGACAGCAGCTAGTGGTAAAAAGCACCATAATATAATTCTTTTTTTAACGGACTTTTGTTTCTTTTCCATTTATAAAACCCTTCTAAATTACTAGATATTTATTATTTTATATCAATAATTATTTTATTTAAAGTATTAACTGATAATTTGTATGATATACTTAGCAGAATAGAGTTGTCAGTATAGTATGGACAATTCTTTTAAATTCGTTGTTTATCTGGTTTGTTGTATTTTGCACTATACTTTGATATTATGGTTTTATTAAATTCAAGAGAAAACGCAGCATGATGCTGTTATGAAGTAATCTTTAGATGTCTTTACCGAAATAAGTATTGTTGTTAAACAAAAAGAGCTAGGAAGGTAGAGAATATGAGAGAAAAGAAAATACATGGTATTAACAAAGTAAGTTTACAAACAAAGTTAATACGCTTGTTTTTTGTTACATCAATAATTCCTATTTTTATTATGAGTTTATTTTTTTACTACAATTTCTCTGATGCTTTAAGAAAAAATACAGAAGAATTGACAATTAATAATTTAGAGCAAACAGGTAATAGCCTAAAAATAAGGCTTGAATCATATGAGGATATACTATATCAAATGTATACAGATGATATTATTGTATCTTTGATAGATAAAATAAATAATGATGAAGATTTGGCGGTGTCAGTAAATCAACTTAGAAGACTTATGAGGGGACTACTAAATACTAAGGAATATATTCGATCTATAACCATTATAACCAGTGAAGGCATGATTATTACTTATGATCAATTGACTTCTGTGACAAATAGAAATTCATGGATTGAAAATTTTAGTATCACCAAGGATAACTTATATGAAATAGTATCAAAAGATAATGAAACGCATATATTCCCGACTGAATATGGTGTAAATTTTGCAAATGAAAATTATTATATGTTCCATATTGCTCATCGAATTATAGATTATAAAAATCTTCAGAAGAAAAACGGAATAGTAATTATAAGTATTGATGAAGATTTATTACGAAATGTTTGCCTTACTCAGAATGATTCTGGAGAGAATAGTAACTATAATTTCATTGTAGATGAAAAAGGTAGAATTATTACCTATATAAATAATAAAGCATTGACCAAAAAAGTTGTTAATCCGGATGCATCAATCGAGGAACGAAAGGGAGCATACTTGGATTTTATAACCAAAGAAAGCCTAATTGAAAGA
>CAZPIS010000012.1:0-2602 GCA_964586745.1 uncultured Ruminiclostridium sp. | reverse complement strand
TTTAATGATATGCTTGGAAAGCTTGGAGAAGCAAGAGAAAAAGAAAAAGAAGCCGGAGAAAAGCAACGGGTAGCAGAGATAAAAGCATTAGAGGCACAAATAAATCCACATTTTCTATATAATACATTAGACACAATAAATTGGATGGCTATTGATAAGAACGAATTTAATATCAGTAATGCGATTACATCTTTGGCAACTATATTAAGATATGCCATTACAAAAAGTAATGAGATGGTTGAAGTAAGAGATGAGGTGGAATGGCTAAAGAAATATATATATTTGCAGCAAACAAGATTAAAAAACAGATTCCACTGTGAAGTAAATGTAGAACCTGAAGTAATAGACTTCAAAATTCATAAGCTGCTTTTGCAACCTTTTATTGAAAATGCAATTGTTCACGGTTTTGAAGGGATGAAACGGGAGCACATATTGAAAATTAACATGAGTTTGGAAGATGGTTTCCTTTACATTTCTATAAAAGATAATGGAAAGGGAATTGAGTCTTCTATTGTAGAAAGCTTTAATGACGGGGAGTTCCAAAAATCGGAAAACAGTGGCCATATAGGTGTGGAAAATGCTATATCAAGGTTATATATGTATTATGGAGAACAGACAAGTGTTAAGTTTACCAGTGTATTAGGGGAGGGAACCGAGGTAACTATTCTTATACCACAAGGGGGGATTATATGAGAATTGTAGTTATAGAAGATGAAATAAGGATTAGAGAAGGAATTTGCAATTTGATAGGGAGAATGTTTCCAAATCACCAGTTAGCAGGAAGCGCAGAAAACGGTGAAGAGGGCCTCGCTCTTATATTACAAGAAAATCCTGATTTAATTATAACAGATGTTAAGATGCCGTTAATGGATGGCCTTAAAATGCTTTCTATAGCATATGAAAGTGAAAAGAAGATAAAAAGTAAAGCAATTGTTTTAAGTGCGTATGCTGAGTTTTCATATGCACAGCAGGCCATGCGCTGGGGAGTAAGTGAATATCTTATTAAACCCCTCGTAGTAGGTGAATTTGTGCAGGCTATTAAAAGCATAGAAAAGCAAAATAATGAAGAGGAAAAACAAAACCCTGAGATTCTAGGCAGACTTGATAATATTATATTTGGTATCATATTTGGCAGTATTGATATTGATGAAAATCTGTGCAGTTACCTAAAAGAAAAATATAGTTTTCATAAAAGCACTCAATTTAGCGAGCTCCAGGTATATTTAGGCAATCAATATACAGAGAATGTAAACCGAGTGAGAAATGAATTAGAGAGATTTCTATCATCGAAGAATGAATTAAGCTATTGCCTGTTGGAAATTCCCAAGGAGAGAATGCTGCTTGTTATTCT
This sequence comes from uncultured Ruminiclostridium sp., assembly GCA_964586745.1. Lineage (GTDB taxonomy): Bacteria > Bacillota > Clostridia > DSM-8532 > DSM-8532 > DTU059. The sequence continues at coordinate 1,251 of CAZPIS010000012.1, read as the reverse complement.
ATATGGGTATAAGGATTTGAATAGCATTGAAAGATGGTTCCAAAATGGAGTCAACACGCAAATTAATGTTACTGGTGTGCCCAATAATAGTTTTGGTTGGATCAATGCAATTGATATCAGTGAATTAAAAAATAGCTATAATACCTTACTGAAATACATGGAATGGAATATATCCTTCGGTGATAAAATTATGATATCATACCCTAAAATTCTGCAAGTAAGAACATCCATATGTATCTATCCAAATGACATTGAAACACGTTTAAAAGCTGCTTTATGTTCGTTAAACATAGATACTGTTTTAAAGTGTATTAATAGCTTTAATGGTTACTTTGACAGTGGACAAATATATGATCCAAAGGAAATTAAGGAGAGTTATGTCAGATTCTTATGGGCTATGATAAATGTAGCTAAGGAAATAGGTTTATTAAATTATGACCAACTAGAGCAGCAGAAAATTCTTGAAAGGATTATGGGAGCAGTAAACAGAAATGAATTAAAGGAAGTAACTGAAGAAATATTCAGTTTTATAGGGAAAGAGGAGAAACAGGATGAAGAACAAATCAGTTTAAATGTAAAGAGGGCGAAAAGCATTATCTTGGAGTATTATCAAACAGGAATTAATCTGGAAGAAATAGCATCTAAGCTAAATATTACACCTGAATATCTTGGAATGCAATTTCATAAGGAAATAGGGGTTAAGTTTAGTACATATATTAAAGAGCTTAGAATAGCAAAGGCAAAGGAACTGTTAATAGGAAGTGAAATGAAAATTAATGAAGTTGCAGAGAAAGTAGGATATTCAGATGCTAAGTATTTTAGCCGTGTTTTCAGAGAATTAGCCGGCCAGTTGCCTGTAGATTATAGAAGAACGCATAAATGATTATAAATTTTGATTTAATATAAATGTTATAAGACATTCCTTCTTAAAAGCCCTTAACTTAGTAAATAATAAGTTAAGGGCTTTTAAGAAGATGATTTAGAATAAAATAAAACTAAGTATATTAATAGCTTAGGAATCTCACCCTTTTTTAGTTTTATAGAGTTTTTATAAAGATAAAGATTTTATATAATAAAAATGCAAAACAAAAAGAATCTGTTAACTTATTTTTAAGAAAATCAAGCCTGAAAAATTTTTGGTAAGAATAAAAATCCTATAATAATAACAGCGATGAAGTACATTGTTGAGAGATGGTGCATCGATTTATCGTATTATTTAATTGGCTTTTGGAAGAAGGTGGTTCCACAGTT
>CAZPIS010000011.1:16932-17699 GCA_964586745.1 uncultured Ruminiclostridium sp. | reverse complement strand
TAGACAAGCCTGACATAACTACTATGGAAATATATAAGAAACGTCCTTTATTGCACGGATATGTAAAATGCACCGATGTATTTGAGAAGGGAACACCGATAGTAATAAGAACGCTGCAATGCGATATGGATGATTTGGTTTCTGACGATAATATTTATATTGTAATAGGTATAAAGGGGGATGTTCACCCTATATCAAAAGATAAATTTCTTATGGCATATAAAATCATAGACGAGCCTTATGAGATTGAGACTCAATACTTTCCCCATATTCGCAATAAAAACACAGGACGTATTGTTGATTTACAGCCTTATGCTAAAAAATGTGTATCAAACGGAGAAGTTAATATTTATGCAAAACCATTGTCAGAAACTGTAAAAGTGTTTACCTTATGGGACAGAGATACATACATGCTTGGTAAGCCCGGCGATTATCTGGTAGTACGGCAAGATGATGAGAATGATATTTATACTATCCCTAAGGATATATTTGAAAATATGTATGAAAAATAGTATTGCATTATTATACATCTATATGTATAATAATTCATATCTTGTTGAAAGCGGTGGTATTTAAGATGAAGCATTTATTATGTTTAAGTCAATGGACCGGTGAAGAGATAAATGAAACATTAAAGTTGGCTGAAAAACTTAAATATGAAAAGTCTTTCGGAATTCATGAAATACAATCCTCAATTATATTTTCTCTGTACAAAATATCACGAAACGGATTGAATGAACCTCAGCGTGAAAAATCAGGTGTTTGGA
>CAZPIS010000011.1:0-16922 GCA_964586745.1 uncultured Ruminiclostridium sp. | reverse complement strand
TAAAGTTAGCCGAAAAACTTAAATATGAAAATAAAAACGGTATAAGACATAATCATCTTTTGAAGGGTAAATCTCTTGGCTTGATTTTCAGCAAGTCTTCCACCAGAACCAGAGTGTCTTTCGAAGTCGGTATGTATCAATTAGGCGGATACTCAATGTTCTTAAGTTCAAATGATATTCAGCTTGGCAGAGGAGAAACTGTTTCTGATACAGCAAAGACTCTTTCCAGATATTTAGATGGGATAATGATAAGAACATATAAGCAAAGTGATGTTGAGGAGTTGGCTGCCTGTGGCAGTATACCGATTATAAACGGCTTAACCGACAGTCAGCATCCATGCCAGATTTTAGCTGATCTTCAAACAGTAAAAGAGTACAAGGGTACGCTGCAGGGGCTGAAAATGGCATATGTTGGCGATGGCAATAATGTAGCCAACTCGCTTATGATAGGGTGTGCTAAGGTGGGGATGAACATTTCTGTTGCCACACCGGAAGGCTATGAATGTGATAAAGCATCTGTTGAAATTGCAAAGAACGCTGCGGCTGATACAGGGGCTCTTGTAATAAACGGTTATGATCCAATTGAGGCAGTAAAGGATGCGGACGTAGTTTATACCGATACATGGGTCAGTATGGGAATGGAGTCAGAAAAAGAGCAAAGACTTAAAATCTTCATGCCGTATCAGGTTAACAAAGAGCTTATGGCAGAGGCCAAAAACGATGCGATTTTTATGCATTGTCTTCCTGCCTACAGAGGTTATGAAGTTACCCAAGAGATCATTGACGGACCTCAGTCAGTTGTATTCGAAGAAGCCGAAAATAGGCTTCATGCTCAAAAAGCAGTTCTTGTAAAGCTTATGGGGTGATTTTATGTTTTATTCTTTTATTATCAGGCGTGCGACAACAGAAGATGCGCCGGCTGTTTTTTCCATACTAAAAAAAGCCTTTATTGAGTACAGCAAGATTACTGGTCAAAGTAAGCTCGAAGCTCTCTCGGAGACTGTTGAGGATATTAAGGAAGAAATAGAAACAAAGGCTGTTTATATTGCTGTTATCGACAACAATATAGTTGGTACCGTGAGACTTGATATAAATGGTGATGAAGCTTATCTCAGCAGATTTGCGGTAGACAGCAATAATCGGAATACAGGTATAGGAAAATCTTTAATTAGTGTAGTAGATTCATATCTTAAGGAAAAGGGTGTTAAAAAGGTAACCCTTCATACATCCTCAAAGCATGATGCTCTTATGCGTTTTTATTATGGTAGGGGATTTTTTGTTGAGAAGATTGAAACCGACCGCGGATATTTGCGAGCACGTATGGTAAAAGAATACTAATGCTGTATAATGATATATAGACATTTAGAGCTTTCTTAGGCTGATGTTGTTGTAAAAAATTGCACATTTGTATATCCGCAATTTTTTACTGTTCAAAATAAAAATCAGATAAAGTATAATAAATGTACTAACCATGCTTGTACAAGCGAGGTATACAAAGTATGGATTTTCTAAAAAAAAATGTCATAAAATGTCTAATCATGGCAGTTCTTGTCATGACTCTTGTGTCGTGCGATTCTGATGTAAGAATAAAACCAGTTAGTCTTGAAAGTGAACCGGAAAGTACAGAAAAAATCAGCCTTAGATTCATAAGCAGCTGGGGTGGCGTTGATACCAAATCAGATCCTTTGCAGCAGGTGCTTAACGGATTTATGGAGGATAACCTCAATATTGAAGTAATCAATGAATCAATGTATGGAGAGGATTTTCTTCACAAGCTGAAAACAGATTTTGCATCAGGTTACAATCCTGATGTTTTTGGATTATGGCCGGGGTCGGATATAAGATCTTTAGTCGAAGCAGGTAAAGTAGCTGATATCACCAATCTGCTCGATGAAGATAAGGAGTGGAAGGATACCTTCGGAGAAAGTGAATGGCAGTTTACTACCTATAACGATAGAATATACGGGTTACCTCTTGAAATCATTTACGAGTGTTTGTTTATAAACAGAGATATGTTTGTTCAACACAATGTTAAGGTACCCAGAACATATGGGGATTTAAAACAGGCAGTAATAGATTTTAGAAAAAATGGGGTAATACCCATAGCCTATAATTCAACAGCTGAAGGTACCTATCTTTATCAGAATATTGTTGCACGCTTGGGTGGAAGAGAAAATGTGGAGAATCCTTTTATTAATGGTGTTCCTAATAGGTGTTATGTTGAGGCCATGGACTATGTCAAAGAGCTCTATCAAATGGAAGCCTTTCCGTCTAATGCTTTTAAAATAAGCAGCAGAGAAAGGGATGACCTGTTCATTAACAAAAAGGCGGCTATGATAGTTCAGGGTTCGTGGTTTATAGGTCGGTTTAAAGACAGCGATACCACTGTGGATATTGTGCCCTTTCCTTATATCAGGGAGGGTGTAACCAGTGAATTCGCATTAATTTATGGTTTTGGATGCGGTACCTTTTATATGAGCAAGTCCGCATCAGATGATGAAGCACGAAGGGATGCATCAGTTAAGCTATTAAAAGCTTTAACTTCCAAAGAAAGCGCAGAAATATTAGCTCAAAGAACCGGGATGTTAAGTAATGTTGACTCAGAAAGACTCAATACCTACCAAGGAAGGCTGAGAGTAAATGAAAAATCACTTTTGAATGCTGCCGATGAATTAATCGGGCCCCCCGACAGCTTTGTGGACAGATCCATATGGGAAAGAATAATTGTCGAGGAATTCCCTTATGTGCTGGCCGGTGAAAAAACACCCGAACAGGTTTGGGAAAATGTTAGACAAGAGTACATCATTAAGGGACTGGAGTAATACCGGGAGAAAATATGAAGAAAATTAAGGGCAAATTGGCGAAAATATTTAAGAACCTGTCTATAAAGAAGAAGATTCTTCTTATATTTTATATACAGGTAACCATACCCCTTATTCTCATAGGGTTTATGAGCTATAAGATTTCTTCGGATATAATATATAAAAAATCGGTAGCATATACCCAAAATATTCTTCACACAATTGAATTGAGGCTGAACGACTATGTGAATAACCTCATTATGGTTTCTCAGGATTTTCTTTATGATAAGAAGATATATGATGTTATTAGCGATAATAATGCTTATGGGTCTCCCTTGATAGAATATGAAAATGAAACCGAAATAAACAACGCACTGAAAAAAATAGTTCTCTCCAGACAAGAAATACAGTCAATTTGCTTGATTTCATCTGACGAAGAATTCTATTCGGCTGATAACAACAGCAGAAAGCTAAGTATAAAGGAAGCAATAAGCGACGTTAAAGAGGAAATCCATGATAAAGCACGTAATAAAATGGGAAAGGCGACATGGTTTGTTGAAGCAAAAGGTAACATTGCTGAAAACGTCTACTTCGCCAGAACTATTTATAACAAGGATAATTTCAGAGAAATTGGCCTTATGGTGATTATGTTTAAAAAAGATTATCTTATAACGGCATTCAACGATTTGTCTTCGGTGGATATACCGAAAATTGCAGTAATATCTTCCCAAAATAAGCTTATCGCAAGTCGTGACCAAAACATTGATTACCTTTTTGAGTATGAAATTCAGAATAATATCATAGATTCAAGAGGGGCATTTATTGATAATCGCCAGGAGGTACTTGTTTCCTACGTTTCAATGCAGGAGCCGTCTTGGAGGATTATTACTTACATATCTCTAAATCAGTTATATAGAGAAATCAATCTATTAAGAAATTGGATTATACTATTGAGTATAATTTCGGTTAGCCTTCTGTCGGTATTTGGTCTTCTAATCTCCTTTGACTTGATTAGCCCTATCAACAGGCTGGTAAAAGGTATGAAAAAAATCCAGAAAGGCCAGTGGATAGTAAATATGGATGAAGACAGGGGAGACGAGTTGGGATTCTTGAGTAAGACCTTCAATGAAATGACAAAGGAAATCGATCACCTTGTAAATCGTATATACAGAGAGCAACTTACAAGGAAGGATGCCGAAATTAAGGCGCTCCAGTCGCAGATAAATCCACATTTTCTTTTCAATACACTGGAGTCAATTAATTGGATGGCTCAGCTAAACAGTGTTCCTGAGATTAGTGAAACGGTGACAGCCTTATCTTCATTGATGGAAGCAAGCATAGGAAGAGACGACAGGCTGATAACCATCGAAGAGGAATTCACTTATATTGATAATTATATTCTTATTCTGAAAAAGAGGTTTGAGGATCGAATTACCCTCGAAAAGAATCTTCAGAGGGAGGTTATGGAGATTAAAATACCAAGACTGTTAATTCAGCCTCTCATTGAGAATGCCATATATCATGGACTTGAAAAGACAAGAAATAAAGGGATTATTAAGCTGAATGCCGGTATTTTTGGTGAAGAAGTAGTGATAGAGGTCATCGACAATGGGTTGGGAATTGAAAAGGACGAGCTTGCAATAATCAATGATAAGCTTTCAATGGATAACGAAACTTATTTCAGAAGTTTGGAGAATAATAAAAGAAAAAGCATAGGTATAGAAAATGTAAACAGAAGAATTAAACTCTTATATGGAGAAGAGTATACATTAAAATTGGAAAGTGTTCCGGGCGAGTATACAAAGGTAATTGTACGTATTCCTTATTTAAAAACCAATGCGGGGAGGGATTCCGGTGTTTAAGGTCATGATTATTGATGATGAGCCTATAATAAGGAAAGGGCTAAAGAACATTATCAACTGGAAGCAGTATGATTGTGAAATTTGTGCTGAAGCTGCCGACGGAGTTGAAGGCGCTGAATTGATAAAATCCCATTGCCCGGATATTGTTTTTACTGATATTAAAATGCCTGAAGTTGACGGACTGTCAATGATAAAAGAAATCAAGGATAATGTGGCTGATAGTAAAATTATCATACTAACAGGTTACAGAGATTTTGACTATGCCCAGGAAGCTATTAAACTGGGGGCTTTTGATTTTATTTTAAAACCCTCAAAAATCGAAGAGCTCACCGACGTTGTTAAAAGAGCAATTAAGGAATTAAGATTTCAGAGGGACAAGACCGAAGAAATCGAAAAACTCAAGGAGCTTTTCAGACAAAATATTCCTATTTTACGAGAAAGACTTCTTTATGATGTTCTTAGCGGAATCAATACTAACGAGGAGTTAATACAAGCTAAGATGTCGCTTTTTGGGCTGGATGTCGCTAATTTTACGCTTTTGGTTGTAGAAAATGACTGTGATACAAGTGATAACTGCGAACGTGACGATCCTTACAATTCACATCTCTATCAGTTCGGGATAATTAATACCTTTGAAGAAACTGTTTCGAATGATTTTAAGATAATTAGTGTGGCCCTGGATGACAAGCGCATTGCATTTATTGTTAAGCATCCTGATGCGAAAAGCGGTTATACTGATAAAATCCAGAAGAAATGTACTTATCTCCAGGATATTGTTACAAATTGTTTTGGTTTTACTGTTACAATAGGAATAAGCTCAGAAGCCTTTGGCGCAATGCAGCTTTCGGCAAAGCTTAAAGAATGTATGGAAGCCCTTGAACACAAATTCTATATTGGGAACAACTCTATTATCTGTTACAAAGATTTACATTCCTTTTTTAAGAGTGAAGACGACTCACTGCTTGAAGGATATCAAAAGCTTCTATCTGATGGGATTAAATCCGGTAATGAGCTTCTTGTTAAGAAAAGGCTCAAGGATATCACCGATTATATTGATTGTTGTGCAGGTGCAATTAACAGAGAAAGTTTAAAAAATTTCTACAGCGCTACGGTTACTATAATAAACAATATCAGAATATCGGTTTCGGGAGCTGAGAATAATACCAAAGGCTTAATAAGTAAGGACATCAGCAGTTTAATAAGAATGATAGAAAAATCTGATAATTTAAAAGAACTTAACGCCATATTGGAAGAAATTGCACTCAGTGTTGTTTCAAGAGTAAATGTTTACAACAGCAGAGGGATTAAACTTATTATGCAAAGAGCGTTAGAATTTATTGATGAGAACTACAACGAGCAGATAAGTCTGAATGAAATAGCTGAATACACGTTCGTCAGCACTTATTACATAAGCAGGCTTTTTAAAAAAGAATTGGGCAAAAATTTTGTAGATTATCTCAATGAGATACGAATAAAAAAAGCAAAGGAATTATTAAAGGATCTGCGGTTCAAGACTTATGAGATAGCCGAACTGGTGGGAATACCCGATGCCCATTATTTCTCAAAGCTATTTAAAAAATATGAGGGTATAACGCCCTCTGAATACAGGGATACGGTGAAATAAGGTACGAAAGTTGTGTTCTTTTCATTAGGTTAAAAAGTTTATACAGTATATTAAATCTCGGTGCCCGGTGCACCGGGATTTTTTTGTGTATTTTTTTGTTGTACATAATTGCCATTAACTCAGACAAGATTATAAACCATAAAGCAACCCGTTCCATTTCTTATCACTCCTATTTGAAATAACATAAATATAAAGGATTTTCCGATTACATGATTTCATTTATTTTTGTAAAGGACGTGGCTAGCTTGAATTCAACCAACTTGTCCAAACAAAAACCGAAAAGTAAATTGTTAAAGGGAATAAGGAACAATAGTACATTTATTGCTATGCTTTTACCGGGCCTTTTTGTTCTTCTTATAAACAATTACATACCGATGTTCGGTGTAGTTATTGCTTTTAAAAGATACCGATTTAACAAAGACTTCTTTCAGAGCATAATAACCAGTGAGTGGATAGGATTTAAGAATTTTGAATTTTTCTTTAAAACACCACAAGCTTTTGAAGTGACAAGGAATACGATACTTTATAACTTAGTATTTATTGCATTGGGAATAATAATTCCTGTATTTCTTGCTATTGGTCTTAATGAGATTCTAAATAAAAAGCTTTCAAATTTCTATCAAAGTGTAATGTTTCTGCCTTATTTCCTTTCATGGATTGTTGTAAGCTATCTGGCATATTCGATGTTAAGTATTGAAAACGGATTTATTAACAGAAGCATTATAAATGCTCTTGGCCTTGAATCTATCAATTGGTATTCCGAACCTAAATATTGGCCGTTCATATTAACATTTTTCCAGGTTTGGAAGTATACCGGATATAATGCAGTTGTGTATCATGCAGCCATATCGGGGATAGATTCAGAATACTATGAAGCTGCCGCAATTGACGGAGCAACCAAATGGCAGCAGACAAAATTTATCACAATGCCATTACTTCAGCCGGTCATTATTATCATGACACTTCTTGCAGTAGGAAGGATATTTAATGCTGACTTTGGCCTTTTTTTCAATGTGCCTAAGGACAGCGGAGCATTGTATGCGGTTACCGATGTAATTGATACTTATGTGTTTAGGGCTCTGAGAAATTCCAACAGTGTTGGAATGGCTTCGGCGTCAGGACTTTATCAGGCCGTTGTAGGATGTATAACAGTATTTACCGCGAACTATGTTGTAAGGAAAATTGACAGGGACAAAGCCTTGTTTTAAAAAGAATGAGTTCATTTTAAATTTAAGGGGAAATGATGATGTCAAAATTTTTTAAAAGTCAGGGCAAGCTTAATCAAGTATCTACCTCAGGAAATATCCTGCTTAACATATTGTTTATTGCAGTAACAATAATATGTCTGGCACCTGTTTTGCTGGTGTTATCCATCTCTTTTACAAGCGAGGAAGCTATCAGAAACGCAGGATACAGTTTTCTACCTCAGGAGATTTCTTTTAAGGCCTACGATTATGTTTTAAAAGCCGGAGACGCCATTTGGAGAGCATACGGGGTTTCAATATTTGTAACGTTGATAGGAACATTTCTTAGTCTTGCCGTAATATGCATGTACGCATATCCATTATCAAGAAGCAGTTTCAAAGCAAAAGGTTTTTTTTCCTTTCTAGCTTATTTCACAATGATTTTCGGTGGAGGCTTGGTCCCATGGATAATGGTATACACAAGACTTTTCAAGATTAGCAATAGCATATGGATTTTAATATTCCCGTATCTTATGAACGCATGGTTTGTAATGATTATGAGAACATTTTATAAAACATCGGTTCCGGAATCCATTATTGAATCGGCCAGAATAGACGGAGCCGGAGAATTCAGGACATTTCTGGTTATTGTCCTCCCATTGTCAAAAGCAGGGCTTGCAACTATTGGCTTATTCTGTACTCTGGTTTACTGGAATGACTGGTATCTGCCTTTGATGTTTGTTACAGAGCGGAAATTCTTTAATATTCAATATTTAATGTACCAGACACTGGTTAGTATTCAGTATCTTACCAGTGGTAGCGCACAGTTTTCAGAAGCAGCGGTTGTGCTTGCTAATTTACCTACTGAAAGTGCCAGAATGGCTATAGCGATACTTTCCATCGGACCAATTGTGCTTGCATATCCATTTTTCCGTAAATATTTTGTAAAGGGTCTTACTATTGGTGCTGTAAAAGGCTAAAGACGGATTTGATCCGTTTGGCATATTCAATTATAAACAAGGAGGATTTTTTCAATGAAGAAAATGCAAAGAACACTAACATTGGCTCTGGTTCTGATTATGACATTGACTATGGTCATAACCGGTTGCGGCGCACCCGCAGAACCTGTAGCGTCATCTGCTGCTCCAAGTGATTCACAGGCTCCTGTTTCATCTAAGCCAGCTGAACCACCAAAGGAACAGGTTGAACTTACATTTTACTCCGTAGCAGACAGCCAGCCTGAAATGCAAAAAATTTGCGATGCGGCTACAGATTACTTAAAGGATAAGCTCAATGTAAAGATTAAAGCAGAGAACTTTGGCTGGGGCGATACCTATACACCGAAAATCAACCCTATGCTTTCATCAGGTCAACCTGTTGATGTAGTATTTACATCTAACTGGGCTGCAAATTACAGAGTTAATGCAAATGCAGGATATTTTGTAGATCTTACTCCTTACCTTAAGAATTCCCCCATACGTGATATCGTTGGTGATGATTTCCTTAACGGATCGGCAATCAACGGCAAAAACTTCGCAGTTCCTTGTAACAAGGAAAAGGTTCATAACTGGGGATTTCTTCTTAAGAAGGATCTTGTAGATAAGTACAAAGTTGATGTAAGTAAGATTAAAACTATGGAAGACCTTGAGCCTTACTTCGATGCTATCAAGAAGGGCGAACCCGGCGTAACACCTCTTTTGAACGTACAGATGGAAGGTCCCTTTAAACTCCTCGACTGGGATAATCTAAGTGACGACGATATCCCCGGTGCACTTTATCCCGATAACAGAGACAATAAAATTGTTAACCAGTTTGAAACACCGGAAGCTGTTGCTCTTTATAAGAAGATGCGTGAATACTACACCAAGGGATGGATACATCCTGATGCAGCAACCCAGGACAATTTCTCCGAAGAAATGAAGACCGGCAAGTACTTTGCAGTTGTTCAGTCCATGAAGCCCGGAAAAGCCGAAGAAATGAAGCTTAGCACAAATATTGACTGGGTACAGATAGATATTACAGTTCCTGTTATGTCAAACCGTGAAACCACAGGCGCATTACTCGCTATTCCGATAGGTTCCGAGCATCCCGATGTAGCATTCAAATTCATTGAAATGCTTTATACCGACAAGTTCCTAAAGAACCTCTTCGTATACGGTATTGAAAACGAACACTATACAAAGGTTTCCGAAAATGTTGTTAAGCTTACCGAGAACACCGGTTACAGAGCAGGTAACGGATGGAGATTCGGCGATCAGTTTATTGACTACTTGCTCGAAAGTGAAGCTCCTGACAAATGGGATCAGTTCAAGGCTTATAATGACAAGGGAATTCCTATGAACAGCCTTGGTTTTGCTTTTGACAATGTAAGTGTTGAAAACGAAATAGGAGCCCTCAAGAATGTTGTTCAGAAGTACTATAAACAACTATTTATCGGAACAACAGATACAGATACTACTTTAGCGGCATTCTCTAAAGAAATGAAAGATGCTGGAGCTGATGTTGTAATTGCAGAAATGCAAAAACAATATGATGATTGGCGTAAAGCTGTCGGCAAATAATTGACCCCTTGTTAGTCTATAGGGGCTGATGCACCTTTGCGGAGTATCAGCCCCGTTGTTTAACGAAAAATTCATAAAGAATCGCTATTTTGGAGGTCTACCTTGAAATACGGATATTTTGATGATTTGAATAAAGAATATGTAATTACCACACCGAGGACGCCGTATCCATGGATTAACTACCTTGGTACACAAGAATTCTTTTCACTTATTTCAAATACAGCTGGAGGATATTGCTTCTATAAGGATGCAAGACTTCGCCGTATTACAAGATACAGATATAATAATGTGCCCATAGATTCTGGCGGGAGATATTTTTACATTAACGACGGCGGTGAAATCTGGTCGCCGGGATGGATGCCTGTTAAAAAAAATCTGGATTTTTATGAATGCAGACACGGAACAGGGTATACAGCTATTACCGGAGAGTTTAACGGTATAAAAGCCAATACATTATTCTTTGTGCCTCAGGATATAAATTGCGAGGTACAGAGGATTACCCTTAAGAATACAAGTTCAACGAATAAGGAAATCAAGTTATTTTCCTTTGTTGAGTTCTGTCTTTGGAATGCGTTTGACGATATGACTAATTTTCAAAGGAATTTCAGCACGGGAGAAGTTGAAATAGAAGGTTCGGCAATTTATCACAAAACAGAATACAGAGAGCGAAGAAATCATTATTCCTTTTATTGGGTCAATTCGGAGATTTCCGGGTTTGATTCAGACAGGGATAGCTTCCTCGGAATGTATAATGGTTTTGACGCACCGAAAGCAGTATTGGAAGGGAAAGCCTCAAACTCAGTTGCTCACGGCTGGTCTCCTGTTGCGTCCCACTGCCTTGAAATCAGTCTTAAGCCCGGAGAAGAGAAGGATCTGATATTTCTTCTGGGGTATGTTGAAAATCCTCAGCACCAAAAATGGAGTGACGATGGATCAATAAACAAGACCAAGGCTTTGGAAATCCAGAGTATGTTAAAAGAAACGGCCGATGTGGAGAGAGAATTCAATAAACTCAAGGAGTATTGGAAAGATCTTCTGTCCAGGTTCATAGTTCATTCGGGGAATGACAAGTTGGATCGTATGGTGAATATTTGGAATCAGTATCAGTGTATGGTCACCTTTAATATGTCCAGAAGTGCTTCGTATTTCGAGTCCGGCATCGGCAGAGGCATGGGTTTCAGAGATTCAAATCAGGATATTCTGGGGTTTGTCCATCAAATACCGACTCGAGCAAGGGAAAGAATACTGGATATTGCCGCAACTCAACTTGAAGATGGTGGCGCCTACCACCAGTATCAACCGCTTACTAAAAAGGGAAACAATGAAATAGGCGGAAATTTCAATGATGATCCACTGTGGCTTATTCTGGCTACTGTTACATATATAAAGGAGACTGGAGATATCAATATTCTCGAGGAGGAAGTTCCCTTTGACAATGATAATAACAAGAAAGCCAGTCTTATGGAACATATTAAGCGTTCCTTCTACCATGTTGTGAACAATTTGGGCCCTCATGGACTTCCTCTTATCGGCAGAGCAGACTGGAATGATTGCCTCAATCTGAATTGTTACTCTGAAACACCGGATGAATCCTTCCAGACATCTACAAACAGGGAAGGAAAAGTGGCGGAATCAGTTTTGATAGCCGGTATGTTCGTGTATATCGGAAATGAATATGTCAAGCTTTGCAAGGAAGTTGGTTTCTTTGGCGAAGCAAAAGCCGCTTTGCAGCATGTGGTTCAAATGAAAGAAAACATCATGAAGCATGGTTATGATGGAGAGTGGTTCTTAAGAGCATACGATGATTCAGGAAACAAGATAGGAAGCAAGGATTGCGAAGAAGGCCGGATTTTTATTGAGCCTCAGGGTTTTTGCGTGATGGCTGAAATCGGCGTTGAAGACGGTTCTGCAAAGAAGGCACTTGATTCGGTTAAAAAATATCTGGATACCCCATATGGAATTATCCTTTTGAATCCTGCCTACACCAAATATCATCTTAACCTCGGTGAGATATCCACCTACCCTCAGGGATACAAAGAAAATGCAAGTATCTTCTGCCATGTCAACCCTTGGATTATGGCAGCTGAAACTGTACTGGGAAACGGTGAAAGAGCCTTTGAATACTATACTAAAATAGCTCCTGCATTCTTAGAAGATATTAGCGATATTCATAAGACAGAGCCTTATGTCTATGCCCAGATGATTGCAGGAAAGGATGCCGTAAAACCGGGAGAGGCAAAAAATTCATGGCTTACAGGTACAGCTGCTTGGAATTTTGTTGCGATATCTCAATGGATATTAGGAATTAAACCGGATTACAACGGATTAACAGTAGACCCTTGTATTCCGCCAAGTTGGGATGGCTTTTGCGTAAAAAGGTGCTTCAGAGGTTCTACTTATAATATTATTATCGAGAATACCACACATATCTCAAAAGGAATTAAGAGACTTTCTGTTGACGGTAAGGAATTTATTGGAAATTTAATTCCGTTGTTTGAAGACGGTAAGGAACATCTTGTTGAGGTTGAAATGGGAATTGACTGATATACACATATAGGAGCATTGTATGTATAAAGAATTTACTGCGAGAGGCGAAAATATTAGGCCTGAGGAATTATTGCGTCGTGAATTTTCTGATATTCTGACCGTAAATACAGTTATTGATGCGATATTTACGAACAGTTCATTTAATAATGTCGTAGGAGTTGCCGAAATACCCATGAAAGCACCTATTACCATGGAATTGTTTAAAAACAAAGCTGTAGCAAAATGGCTTAGAAGTATAATGGTAGAAGGAGCTTCGGTTCTGCTTGTTCATAAATCTTATAAAACTCCTGAAGTATATGTAAAAGATAAAAGTATTAAACGGCAGAAGATCCCCGGATACTTATCAAATGTGATTATCAAGATTCTGAAGTTTTCAGAAGTATGGGCAGGATATATAAACAGGGAAGGTGAACATATATCAGATCCACGTTTTCCTTCTCCCGGACCACACTTTAACACCAATTTACTTATGGGCAACCGAATTGGGTTTAAAAATGCTCTACAGACTACCCCGAAAAGTGTTGTGGACAGACTCGGAAGGGGAAGCTTCCGGTCTCATGCCGACACTCAGGTGTTAGCAACCAGATGGGACTTAAGACCCGAAGAAAACGGTTTTCCGGCTAACCGCCAGTTTTATCTTGTCGAGAAAGGAAAAAAAATATTTTACTCGGCATCACCTGATGATTCTAATATTAAGTGTGTTTTGTGCAGGCATTCCCCAAACTTTACCGAAATCATATACCTTACTTCCTGCGGTCTTGAAATAAAACGTTTAATATTTATTCTTCCGCAGAAAGAGGGGTTGCCTCTCGCAACTGAGGTTCAAAGAATATCGGTTTATAATATGGGTAAGAAAGAAAGAAATCTGAGGATAGTTTATACCGGTATGTTTGGTACTGCCGCGACCCATGCGGTTTTTGAAGATGTTGTATACACCAATGTTATAATGCAGTCAAAAATTTTAAGAAATGAAGATGGGACTATTGCAGCTGTTAGTACTGACTATCACCAGGAAAAATTCAAGGAAGATGTAAGATTTCATGTGATGATGCTTGATAATGGCGTGAAATTTGATTATCCAACTGAATTTTGTGGCAATTATAATAGCTTTATAGGTTTGGGAACATTGGAAGACCCGGAAGGACTATCCATTTTGAATAACAATCTGGAAAGAAAAGGACCGGGTTTCTTTGCTTTGGCAGCTGAAATTAAGGTGCTTCCGGAACAAACCGTATATTCCAATAACTTTACCGGTGTTGTCTCGGCAAAATGCAATATTTGTTTTGACAGTAATACAGCGGGTATGGAAATTAAAAACTTGATTGATAGATATTCGAATAAATGTACTATTGATGAAGATTTTAATGAGGTAAAAGAATTTTACGAGAATTTTAGAGGATTTATTGAACTAAAGACCAAAGACAATAAACTGAATTCTTATGTAAACAAAAACCTTCCCTTTCAAGTGTTGTATCAGAGCTTCATTTCAAGGGCTTTTGGACAAACACAGAAGGGGTATCGAGAAATTGGTTTTCGGGAGATTCAGGACCTTTTTATGTCTATGTACTATTTTGCAGGAATGGGAAAGGCAAGCTTTATTAAAGAGCTATTAAGAGAATGGTGCTGCAATATTTATGAATTTGGTTATGCAAATCATAATTTCTATTGGACCGGTAAGGAGCCAGGCAAATGGTCTGATGATGCGTTATGGTTTATTCAGGCCGTATACAGATACATATGCTTAACGGGGGATGTAAGTTTTCTTGATGAGGAGTGCAAAGTAGCCGATGGGAAGAGCAAAAGCAGAAAGGTTTTTGATACTATAAAGGCTGTAATACTTTATTCATCAGAAATATCAATTGGCAAGCATGGATTGCCGCTCTTGGATTTTGCCGACTGGAATGATTGCCTTAAGCTTGATATGGACTATATTGACGGAGTGGAAAAAGAAAAAAAATATAAGAAACAACAGGAAGAAAACAAGAATAAACCGGAGCCTCTTGAAAATGACTACTCAGAAAGTGTCATGAATGGATTTTTGCTAAAGCTGGCAGTGGATCAAACGGCAAAATTAGCTGATATCAAGGAAGAAAAGCATTATGCTGCAACGCTTAGAACCCTTTCAGAAACCTTAGTCAGTAATCTATGTAATCATGCCTGGAAGGAAGATTTTTTTGCACGCGTTCTTTTCAATAGATATCTTGAGAAAGGAATAGCTTATCTTGGTGCAAAAGGGGACGGTTTCTCTCCAAATATCGGTAAAAATGCCGGAACTTATTTTCTCAATTCCTTTAGCTGGTCAATCCTGGCAAATACAGCTTCTGAGGAACAAATTGAGATAATGTTGGATACGGTGGAGAAAAACCTGAAGACACCTTATGGTCTTAAGCTTGTAACACCCATGGATTTAAACAAGATTACCAATGAAGCTGCTACGGGACACTACTATCCCGGAGATCGTGAAAACGGGGCAGTATTCAAACATGCATCAATGATGGCTGCAGCGGCAATGTTCAAAGCAGCAAAAAAAGCGAATAGTAAAGAGTTGGCTTCAAGACTGTCAAAAATGGCATACTGGGCTATCGATACTGTTCTTCCATACAAAACAATGGAAAATCCTTTTGTGACTTGTGGTAATCCACGGTTCTGCACTCAATATAACAACAGTGAGACCGGTGAAAACATCGGTCCCATGTTAAGCGGTACGGCTACATGGCTCAATCTTGCGTTGATGTCGGCTTTTGGTATTGAGTATCAAATGGATGGCATAGTCCTGGACCCGATACTCAGGGAAGACGAAGAATCTTTCAGCTACAAATTGAGAAACCATTGCGCTGAGTATGATATTAATATTATAAAGCCTAAAGGGTTTTTTAGGATACTTGACGGAAAACATACATTACTAGTTGACGGCAAAGAAATACAAGGCAATATAATTCCAAGCTTTGATGACAATGCCGTTCATTCAGTCGAGCTTATTCTACTTTAATGAGAATAAAGATTTCCTAGTTTTTCTACACTCATATCAAATTTCCTTATACGCAGTGTTACCGGAAGCTCTAGTGCTGCTAAGGTCAGATTCATGGTAATAAAAATATAGGTGGGGATCTATCTCATTTGACTTATGAAATACTTTCTGACATATTGGTTATAGATAGGGTTATCATAGAATTCATGCTACATGTTGCATCAGTAAGTGAAGAGCCGGTTGCTTCAGTAGGTCTCGCATAATCATGATAAAGTAATACAGGAGATTAAAGATATGTCAGATTATATAAAGAATCTATTACAAAAACAAAGAACATATTTTTCGAATTGTGAAACATAAAATGTTACCTTCCGTTTGAATGCTCTCAAGAGATTAAAAGCAGTTATTAAGGATAATGAAAAGGATATTTTGGATGCCTTAAATAAAGATTTAAACAAGGCGACCTTTGAAGCTTATGCAACTGAAGTCGGGTTTATTTATAATGAATTAAATTATGCCATAAAAAACTTACGAAAGTGGAGCAGGGTAAAGAGAGTCCGGACTCCATTCACTCAGTTTAAATCTTCATCATATATAGTTTCTGAACCATATGGCATTGTTTTAATAATGTCACCATGGAATTATCCTTTCCAATTGACCATTACGCCTTTGATAGGTGCTATTGCCGGCGGAAACTGTGCAGTTGTTAAGCCGTCTGCATACTCGCCAAACACATCAAAAATAATAAACAAAATATTAAGCAGTTGTTTTAATAAAGAATACATTGCAGTTGTTGAAGGCGGAAGAGAGGCTAATCAGGAGCTTTTACATGAAAAATTTGATTATATCTTTTTTACAGGCAGTGTAGATGTTGGCAGGACTGTAATGGAAAAAGCCTCGAAAAATCTTACTCCCATAACACTGGAATTAGGAGGGAAGAGCCCTTGCATAGTAGATAAGGATGTTAACATAGATATAGCAGCCAGAAGAATTATTTGGGGTAAAACTATTAATTCAGGCCAAACCTGTGTAGCTCCCGATTATGTTTATGTCCATAAGGATGTTAAAGACAGCCTTCTTAGTGCAATGAAAAAATATATAATTGAGTTTTACGGAGAACAACCCTGCAAAAATCCGGGCTTTCCGAGAATTGTAAACGAAAAGCACTTTAAGCGTTTAATTGGCCTTATAGACAATGAAAAAATTTATACGGGTGGAGATTTTGATGAATTAAACTTTAAAATTTCACCGACAATTCTTGATAATATTGTTTGGGAAGATCCGGTTATGCAAGAGGAAATATTTGGCCCTATCCTGCCTGTTTTGACTTTTAGTGAGATAAAAGAGGTAATATCCGCAGTTAATAATAATCCCA
>CAZPIS010000010.1:4567-17907 GCA_964586745.1 uncultured Ruminiclostridium sp. | reverse complement strand
ATACGCCGCACCTCTTACATATCAGCAGGGTGTAGCCAGCTCTGAAAAAAAATCCAAAACAGCTATGTTCTATGGAACTAACGAGGATATGTTCTATATTGATAATATAGAACTTTTATACGGGCGTTTCTTTAATAATATTGAATGCGAAGAAGGCCGGGCTGTAATAGTAGTTGACGAAACAGCAGCAAAGAGTTTTTTCGGAACAACTGATGTAGTCGGGAGAACCATAAATATAGGTCCGAACACAAGTACTAAAAAAGTGACAATTGTCGGAGTCTTGAAAAGCCAGTTTGGAATGTTCGGAGATATGATGGAGGAGGAAGACATTCCGGTTATAATATATTTGCCTGCTACATATCTTGATATTCTTTATTCAAAACAAAGTCAGATAAGCGAAATGTATATTATGGCTGATTCAAAGGAGAATACCGAGGCAGCGGGATTATTGGCTAAAAACATGCTTATGAACAGACATGGAAATCGTGATCGGGATGTTTATAAAGCAGAAAGTCTAATGAAGCAATTAGACCAAATAAATACTGTTCTTGGCATCTTCACAGCATTTATTGCTGCTGTTGCAGCGATATCTCTATTAGTTGGCGGAGTAGGTGTTATGAATATTATGTTGGTTTCAGTAACTGAGCGAACCCGGGAAATAGGGATTAGAAAAGCAATCGGTGCTAAGACCTCAAATATAATGTTTCAGTTTCTAACAGAATCTGTCATTATCTCTTGTATAGGAGGAATCATAGGATTGATTTTTGGTGTCGTAGGAGCCTATTTGTTAGGTAAGCTTGCCAATATTACACCATCTGTTTCGCCGCAAATAGTCATAATTTCTATAGCATTTTCCTCTGCTGTCGGTATCTTTTTTGGTATCTATCCCGCAAGAAAAGCTGCAAAGCTTGATCCTATCGAAGCTTTGAGATATGAATAGACGCACGACTTAGAATACACAACCTCTAACCAAACCAATAATTGCTTCAACTCTGAAATATCGTTGTATTAAAAATAAACTCGAAGATTTTTGTCTTCGAGTTTATTATTCACTGATTAAATTGTAGGGTTTGGATAGGTATATGTTTTTCCTTCAAAATTCCTTAAGACTACCTTTTTTTTGTCATTACTTGTTATATATTCAGGATTTACAGGTGTTTTTCCGCCGCCTCCGGGAGCATCAATAACGAATTCGGGAACCGCATAACCGGAAATATATCCTCTTATGCTTTTCATAATTTCAATACCCTTTGAAACAGGTGTTCTAAAGTGGCTAATACCCTTTGAAACATCACACTGGTATAGGTAATAAGGCCTGACTCTAATTTTTACAAGCTTAGTGAACAGCTCTTTGAGGGTTTCAGCATTATCGTTAATTCCGCGGAGAAGAACACTTTGATTGCCAAGAGGTATTCCCGCATTGACAATTTTCTCGCATGCCTTTGCTGATTCTTCTGTTATTTCTTTTGGGTGATTAAAATGCGTATTAATCCAAATCGGATGGTATTTTTTAAGCATTTCAAGCAATTCATCGGTAATTCTCATAGGAAGAACGACAGGGGTACGTGTCCCTATACGTATAATTTCAACATGAGATATATCACGAAGTTTTTTAATTATGTTTTTAAGCCAATTATCAGGCATGGTTAAAGGATCACCGCCGGACAGGAGAACATCTCTGATATTTTTGTTATTTCTTATATAATTGAGGGCTGCTTCGAGCTTATTATTGCTTAAAGAAAAGTCTTCACAACCTACGATGCGCCTTCTTGTACAATGTCGGCAATACATGGAGCATTTATGTGTGAGTAAAAACAGCACCCTGTCAGGATATCTATGTATTATTCCTTCAACCGGCGAGTACTGATCTTCACAAAGAGGGTCATCCATGTCGGCTTCATCGATATGCAACTCATTTATTGAAGGTACAGCTTGTTTCCTTATAGGACAGTTGTCAGCGTCAGAATCAATCAACCTGGCATAGTATGGTGTAATGGCCATTTTAAACTGTTCAAGGCACCTACTTATATTCTCCTTCTCGGCAGCGCTTAATCTTTTAATTTTGCTAAGCTGTTCTACGTTTGTTATTCTGTTTCTCATCTGCCATTTCCAGTCATTCCACTGTTCTGTTGCTACAGTATCTTTTAAGTCAATTAATTTTTGACTATCCAATTAAATTCGCCTCGATTCGAGTGGCTTTATTCCATATCTTTTTGTTGCACTGTTAAGAACATTTAAAATCAAAGTCTGGTAATCCATACCACAAAACTGGGCTAGCATGGGGTAATCACTGTAACCCGGAGCAAGGCCGGGGAGCGGATTGATTTCAATAAAATATATAACACCATCTTGTGAAAGTCTAAAGTCAATTCTTGAAAAATCCTTGCAATCCAGTGCTTTATAGATTTTTGCAGCAATATCCTTCATCCTTTCGGCTGTTTCGCTGTCTAAAGCTGAAGGACATTTGTATTCAATATATTTTTTATAGTTAATCTTAACGTTGTAACTGTATATCATGTTTTCGTTATTATCACCAAGATAGCAAATTTCCATTGGCTCGAAAACATGCATATCAGATCCGTTTCCCAGGATTCCTACTGTAAATTCCCTACCTTTAATGTATTCCTCAACTAACATGGATTGTCGGTAATTTGTTAAGTTCTTTTCAATTAATTGATTTAACTGCTTTTGGTTTTCAACAACCGCAAAATCAGAAATTCCCTTACCGGAGCCTTCACAATTAGGCTTTACAATCAAGGGAAATTTAAGATTTAAATTATTTTTATAATCATATGAATTTACAACAAAATATGCGGGAGTATCAATTCGAAAGGTTGAAAGATAACGCTTTGTGAGGGCTTTATCAAGAGATAAACCCATAGTTGTCTCATCCGAGCCTGAGAAGGGAACTCTTAAAAAATTCAAAATTGCCGGAACCTGTGATTCTCTGCCTCTGCCATATGTACCTTCGGCAATATTAAAGACTATATCCACCTGTGCGGCTTTTAATTTTTCAACAAAGTCTGAATCAGCTTCCAAAGCAACAACTTTAGCGCCATTAGCGCTGAAAACACTGCTAATTGCTTCAATGGTATCGTAGGAATCATATTCTGCTTCAATGTCTTCGACATCGGAAGAAATCCCTTTTTTAAGGTTATATGATATTCCTACAACTAGGGGGGGAGGAATGGTTTCATTCTCCACTTTAATCACACTCACTTTACTTATAAAAAAAATAATTTATATACTCGATTAAGTATAGCAAATGCAGAAATTAAATAAATGATGAAATTGAACCGATTAAAAGCGATTTCGTAATCATTTATCCAATTTTATTAATTATGGAGTTCAATCGATGTTTATTGCGAATTATTGAGTTGTTTTAAATCAGTTAAAGTAGTAGAACCTTAAGTACGATTATTACATTATAAATTTGTTATCTGCGTATTTTCCACCACCATACGGTGAGGAGGGACAATGGGTACGCCTGTTTCTTCAAATACCTTTAACACTTTAATACTCACATCCTCAGAGACCTTAAGATATGTAACCCAGGAGGTTGTTTTTGTAAAATAGTAAATCATGATTTGAAGAGTAGCCTCGCCAAAACCGTTTAAATTTACTACTATTAAGTCTTTATTTATATCCTCATGATTGTATAGAATTTCCTTGAGATTAGATAAAAGGGTTTCAATTTTTTCGGCAGGTGTATCCAGAGGAATCTGGAGGTTAAAGCTTACCCTTCTTTTGCCCATTTTTGACCAATTGGTAATCGGCTCATTGCTCATAATAGAATTTGGGACACTGAGTAGAGCATCTGAAAAGGTTCTTATCTTTGTACTTCTGAAACCAATATCTTCTACGGTTCCTTCAATTTTATCAGCTTGGATCCAATCACCTATATTATAAGTTTTGTCAAACATAATAGTAATACTGCCTAATAGATTTGACGCAGTATCCTTTGCGGCAAGAGAAAAAGCAAGGCCGCCTATACCAAGGCCAGCAATTAAACCACTTATATCATATCCCCATTCTTTTATTATCATAAATATTTCAAGTATTACAATTATAAATTTGAGGCTCTTTCTTAATACTGCGTTCAGGACCGGGCTGATTTTTTGATCGGCTTTATTTATATAATGTTCAAAAATCCATATTATATGACCTGCAGAGCGATATAAGAACCAGAAAACAATAATAATAAAGAATGTTCGTAAAGCACGATTTAAAAAACTATGGAACAACGTCGGAAGGTTAAAAACATTTATGGCAGTCCAGATACCTAGACCAATAATTAATACTTTTGCAGGCTTTTGCATGGAATTTAACAGAAGATCATCAAAATTTGTTTTTGTTTTATTTGCAAACCTAAGTAGCATTCTAATAATATATTTGACGAATATATGGCTTAAAAATAACCCTATTACTACAATAAGTAAGGCTAGTATTATGCGTAAAACAACTGAATCTACATAAATAGAATTACTAATTTTAATTATGAAATCATTTAGATTCATTAATATATCCTCCGAATTTATTATTTGTAAAAAGAATGATATTGATTCATAATTATACACCTATATGTACTTTTAGGTATCAGAGTGTTATTATAATGTCATACTAATATATATTATATAATTAGTACGACACAGCAAGGGAGCAATCTTTAATGGATGATATACTGAATATAATAAAAATAACCGAAGGAAAATCATATTATAATGTTCCGAAAATTAATACTCTTAAAGATATGCTGGAAATGTGTGCAAATAATTATTCTGATTATATTGCTTTTAAATTTCGTAACGAGCCGCGTTTAGATACAATCATGAAAACCTATTTAGAGTTTAATAATGAAGTTAAAGCTTTTGGCAGTGCTTTAATGGAATTAGGTCTTAAAGGTTCACGCATTGCCATAATCGGTGAAAATCGATATGAGTGGGTCATTTCTTATCTGGCAACAGTAAATGGAGTAGGCGTGGCTGTACCTCTTGACAGAATGCTACCTACCAATGAGATAGAATTAATGCTTAAGAGAGGAGAGGTTGATGCTTTAGTATATTCTACGTCCTTTCAGCAAACTGTTGAGGATATTTATAAAAATAATAACAGGCTTAAAGCATTAATTTGTATGAACCCTGAAAAGATAAATGATGTTGATAAAGCTGGTTTCTATTCATTTGACAACTTGATTAAAAGGGGACAAGAACTTTTAAAAAATGGTTATAACGATTATTTGAATTCAGAACCGGATACCAAAGCGCTAAGCGTTTTATTGTTTACTTCAGGGACCTCTGCAAGTTCAAAATCAGTTATGTTAAGCCATGAAAATATATGCTCGGATATTATGTCTCTGGGTGGAGTTGTTCATTTTGAACCGGGAGATTCAGTCCTTTCAATTCTTCCTATGCACCATACTTTTGAGAATACTACAGGGCTATTGTTTCCGCTGTTTTTAGGTATGACGGTTTCTATTTCTGACGGACTCAAATATCTATCAAAAAACCTAACTGAATATCAGCCTGTTTGTCTTATTGGAGTACCCTTAATTTTTGATAAATTCAAAGGAAAAATTCTTGATGAAATTAAGAAAAAAGGTATAGTCAAAAAGGTTAATATGCTTATGAGTGTTGCTAATTCGCTTTCCTATATTGGTCTGGATTTACGTAGAAAGCTTTTTAAAAAGTTATTGGCACCATTAGGAGGAAAACTTAGAGTCGTAGTAACCGGCGGAGCCGCAATGGAAAATGAAACAACGAAATTCTATGAAAGTATCGGTGTCAGGGTTTACCAAGGCTATGGACTTACCGAAACATCTCCTGTGGTAGCAGGGGGGAATGATCGAATACGAAAGATAGGTACATGTGGAAATCCTCTGCCAGGCGTTAAGATAGCCGTTGCAAGTCCTGATATCAACGGATCAGGTGAATTGGTTATAAAAGGTAACAATGTAATGCTTGGATACTGGAAGAATGAGGAAGCAACTAAAGAAGCAATTGTGGACGGCTGGTTTCGTACAGGAGATTTAGGTTGTATTAATAAAAAGGGTATAATAAAGGTTACCGGTCGAGTTAAGACGATGATAGTATTAAACAACGGTAAAAAGGTATTTCCTGAAGAGCTTGAAAACTATATAAATAAAGTACCTTATGTAAAGGAATCGCTGGTGTGGGGAGAGGCCACAAAAGAAGGTACTGTTGAAATCTGTGCCAAGATAGTACTTGATAAGGAAAATATCACAGAGGTGGTGCAATCACCCGACGATGAAAGTGCTATAAAAAAGCTGTTGGATAGCGCAGTAAAGGAGATAAACAAGCTAATGCCGGTGTATAAGACTATTCGGTATTATGTTTTTGGTTATGAGGAGCTTATTAAAACAACCACTATGAAGATAAAGCGTTATGTTGAAACTGATCAGATGAGAGTATTATTTAATCATATGACCACTACAATTAAAAATGCCGCAGGGAAAAATATAGATAAATTAAAGGAAATGTTTGCAAAGGGAGCTGAGAATTGCTGAATAGAGTATAAAAAGGGTAGATTAATTCTATCCTTTTTTAAAAGTTTTTTTGTGTTATAACTTGTATACAAAAAACATTTATATTATAATTTTATAGTCACATAATTATTTTATATATTTATTGTATTTTTAATATATAATATATTTTTTTCTAAAATACTTAATTATATAAACGCATTGGAAGGAGCAGTTTAAATGAGTCAGTTTTTAAACAGAGTTATCGAGCGTGCTAAGGAGAATAAAAAAACCATTGTTCTGCCTGAAAGCACTGACATCCGTACTATAAAAGCAGCAGCCATGATATTGGAGCAAGGTTTTGCAAACATTGTTCTGGTAGGGGAAGAGGACAAAATAAATACTCTTAAGGGAGATTTCAATCTTGATGGAGCAAAAATAGAGAATCCATTAACATCTGAAAAAATAGATGATTATGTAAATGCTTTTTATGAGCTTCGTAAACATAAGGGTATGACTATTGAACAAGCAAGAGAAACAATGAAAAATCCTCTATATTGGGGTGTTATGATGGTTAAGAAAGGTGAGGCCGACGGTATGGTTGCCGGAGCCATTAATTCAACAGCTAATACTCTTCGTCCGGCCCTTCAGATTCTTAAAACTGCGCCAAATGTAAAGCTTGTTTCTGCCTTCTTTATTATGTGCGTACCCAATTGTGAATATGGGCATAAAGGAACATTTTTATATGCAGATAGTGGCCTTGTGGAGAATCCCAATGCCGAAGAGCTGTCTGAAATTGCAATATGCTCTGCTAAAACTTTTAAGACTCTTGTCGAAGCTGAACCAAAGGTAGCAATGTTATCCTATTCAAGTTATGGCAGCGCAAAAAGTGAATTAGTAGACAAGGTTGTGGAAGCAACAAAGCTTGCAAAAGAAAAAGCTCCGGATTTACTTCTTGACGGTGAGCTTCAGGCTGATGCCGCTATTGTTCCTGAAATTGCAGAATCAAAGGCTAAGAACAGTCCTCTGAAGGGACAAGCAAATGTATTGGTATTCCCGGATCTTAATGTCGGTAACATAGCTTATAAATTAACTCAACGATTGGCGAAAGCCGAAGCATACGGCCCTATTACTCAGGGTATAGCAAAGCCTATAAATGATCTTTCCAGAGGTTGTTCAGCGGAAGATATAGTAGGCGTTGTAGCAATTACAGCCGTGCAGGCTCAAGATATGTAAAATAAGAAAGTACTTAGGGGGAAAATAATATATGAAAATTTTAGTTGTGAATGCGGGTAGTTCATCATTAAAATATCAATTAATCAGCATGACTGAAGAGATTGTTTTAGCAAAAGGGTTGTGTGACCGCATTGGCTTGCCCGGTTCGCTTATTAAACATAAAACTCATGATGACAGAACAGTTACAAAAGAAATAGAAATGGCAGATCATAAGGATGCGATAGCTTCTTTGATAAAGGTGCTTACCCATGAACAATGGGGTGTAATAAAATCTCTTGATGAGATATTGGCTGTTGGTCACAGGGTTGTTCATGGCGGTGAAAAGTTCTTTAAATCGGTAATAATAGATGATAATGTTATGAAAACACTTGAGGAATGTATAGAACTGGCTCCACTACATAATCCTCCAAATATTACTGGTATTAAAGCATGTCAGCAAAATATGCCAAATGTTCCTCAGATAGCAGTTTTTGATACAGCTTTTCATCAGGCTATGCCTAAAAGAGCTTATATCTATGCACTTCCATATGAATACTATGAGAAATATAAGATACGTAAGTATGGTTTCCACGGAACCAGCCATAAATATGTTTCTGAACGTGCTGCCCAAATTCTTGGGAAACCAACAGAAAAATTGAAAATAGTCACATGCCATCTTGGTAATGGTTCTAGCGTAGCAGCAGTTGACTGCGGAAAGACAGTAGATACTTCTATGGGCTTTACACCTCTTGACGGTTTGGCTATGGGGACCCGTTGCGGTACTATTGATCCTGCTGCGGTTACTTTTATTATGCACAAGGAAGGCTTGACTACCGAACAGATGGATTCCATAATGAATAAAAAATCAGGAGTATTGGCGATTTCCGGTGTAAGCAGTGATTTTAGGGATTTAGATTTAGCGGTTGAACAAGGTAATGCCAGGGCAGCACTTGCTCTTGAGATATTTGCATATCAGGTTAAAAAGTTTATAGGTTCCTATGCCTGTGCAATGGGCGGTTTGGATGCGGTAGTGTTTACGGCCGGTATCGGGGAAAACAATTCTGTAATGCGCTCTATGATTTGCGAAGGTCTTGAATTTTTAGGTGTTTCAATAGATGAAAGTAAAAATAAGATCAAGGGAATAGAAATAGATGTAAGTAAAGAAGATGCAAAAGTAAGGACTCTTGTAATCCCCACCAATGAAGAGCTTGCAATTGCTAAAGAAACAAAAAAATTGATTAGCGATTGTTGACAATGCCTGATGTACAATATAAAATTGGAAGGTAAAGGGCTAACCCTTTACCTTTTTTATTATGATAAAACAATTCCCCTTCGGAGGTTTATATGAAAGTATGTAAATTTGGCGGAACATCAATGGCAAATGGCGAACAAATTAAAAAGGTCTGTTCTATTATCACAAGCGATAATAATAGACGTGTGGTAGTCGTATCAGCACCCGGGAAACGCTTTGATAATGATATCAAGGTTACCGATATGCTTATTGACTGTGCAAATAAATATCTTTCAAATGGTGATTATGGTTCGGTTCTTAATCAAATTATCGGACGTTACGCAGAGATAGCAAGGGAATTAGGTCTTAAAGAACAAATTGTTACAGATATAGAAAACAATTTAAGAACCAGAATTTCTCTGAGTTATAATTCAGAAGAAAAATTTATGGATTGTATGAAAGCTGCAGGTGAGGACAATGCCGCTCGCCTTGTTGCAAATTATATGGAAAGCCAGGGTATAGATTCTCAGTATATGAATCCCAAGGATGCCGGACTGTTTTTGAGTGATGAGTATGGAAATGCAAGAGTACTGCCTCAATCCTTCAAAAACCTGTCGAAGCTAGGAAATATTGATAAAATTATTATTTTCCCAGGATTCTTTGGATATTCATTATCGGGCGAGGTTGTAACTTTCCCAAGGGGAGGTTCGGATATTACAGGATCAATTTTAGCTGCAGCATTAGAGGTTGATGTTTATGAGAACTTTACGGATGTAGACTCGGTATTTGTAGCAAGTCCTAAGCTTATCAGCAAACCAAAGGCTATTTCTGCTTTAACCTACCGGGAAATGCGTGAGTTGTCATATGCCGGGTTTTCGGTGCTTCATGAAGAAACCTTGGCGCCGGTATTTCAAAGAGGTATTCCCGTTAATATTAAGAATACAAATAATCCGGCTTCACCCGGTACAATGATAACCCCGACACGCGAAATCAACCAGTGTCCCGTTGCCGGGATTGCCGGGGATAAAGGTTTTTGTTCGATCAATATAAATAAGTATATGATGAACAGAGAAATAGGTTTTGGACGCAAGGTTCTTCAGATACTTGAAGAGGATTGTATACCATTTGAACATATGCCTTCAGGAATTGACGATATTTCAATCATTGTTCGCAATAAGTATCTTAATGACGAAAGAAAAAGCAATATAATGGAGAGAATTGCCAAGGAATTGCGTGTTGACAGTATAAATTTGGAATATGACTTAGCATTGATTATGGTAGTTGGCGAAGGAATGACTAGTACTGTAGGCGTCATGAGCCGTATTACTAAAGCATTGGCAAATAATAAAATTAATATTCGAATGATAAATCAGGGATCTTCTGAGGTCAGTATTATGTTGGGTGTTAGCGAAGAAGATGCTAATAATGCTATTATTAGTATATATAATGAGTTCTTTAGTTAAATAATTAAATAAAAACAGTGTATAATTGTAGTATGGTAGGAGATGTTTATTATGATTCTTGTTTTAAAACCCGGAGCGTCGCGGGAACAGACCGATGAACTGTTAAATCGCATTAAATCAATGGGGCTGGATGTTCATATCTCAGTCGGTGTTGATACAACAATTGTAGGGCTTGTTGGTGATACCACAAAGCTAGACAGGTTGTATTTTTCTTCCTATGACATTGTTCAAAATGTTCTAAAAGTTACTGAGCCTTTTAAAAAAGCAAATAGAATGTTCCATCCCGATGATTCAGTTATTGATGTTAAAGGCAGAAAAATAGGGCAGGGACACTTTGTAATTATTTCCGGCCCTTGCTCGGTTGAAAGTGAAGAACAAATCGTGTCAGTTGCTAAAGAGTTAAAAAATGTGGGTACATCATTTTTAAGAGGCGGTGCATATAAGCCCAGAACCTCTCCCTATAGCTTCCAGGGATTAGGACTTGAGGGATTGGAACTTTTGAAAATTGCCAGAGCAGAAACGGGTTTGCCAATTGTTTCAGAGCTTATGTCTACAGATGTTTTGGATAGGTTTGTTGAGGATGTGGATATTATTCAGATTGGTGCCCGTAATATGCAAAACTTTGTTATGCTGAGAGAATTGGGGCGAACAAATAAACCTATACTACTAAAACGTGGATTATCCGCTACTTTCGAAGAATGGCTAATGTCAGCTGAGTATATTTTGAGCGAAGGAAATGAAAAAGTTATACTTTGCGAACGGGGTATAAGAACTTTTGAAACTTATACGCGCAATACTTTGGACTTAAGTGCGGTGCCTGCAATAAAAAAACTAAGCCATTTACCTATAATAGTAGACCCCAGCCATGGCACAGGAAAATCATGGATGGTGGGAACTATGTCAAAAGCAGCATTGGTGGCTGGAGCAGATGGTGTTGTTATTGAGGTTCACAATAACCCAAAATGTGCTTTAAGCGACGGAGAACAATCAATAACACCTTCTGAATACGCTTCAATCCTTCCTAAATTAAAGATGCTTACAGAGGTAGAAGAAAAACAACTGGAGGTTTAGCCCGTGAAAAAAGTAATTGTAAATGCAGGGGGTAAAACCTACGAAATACATATAGAATCTGGTCTTTTTAATAAATTGTCCGACATTTTTCATGAGAAATATTCAGGGAAGAAGTTAGCTCTTGTAGCCGATAGCAACGTTTTTCAGCTATATGGCAGATTTTTTGTTAAAAAGCTTGAACAAAAAGGGTTTTTTGTTACTCCAATAGTCTTTGATGCAGGAGAAAAGAGCAAGAATCTGGTTACCTTAAATACAATTTATGATTCGCTTGCTGATAACGCTTTTACCAGAAGCGATATAGTTGTTGCATTAGGAGGCGGGGTAACAGGAGATATGGCCGGTCTTGCCGCTGCAACTTTCTTAAGAGGAATGGGATATATTCAGGTTCCAAGTACTCTTTTGGCAATGGTGGATTCAAGTATAGGGGGCAAAGTAGCGGTTGACCTCCCTCAGGGAAAGAATCTAATAGGTGCATTTTATCAACCTAGCGCGGTTTACACCGACCCTAATCTGCTAGAATCATTAAGCGATAGATATTTTTCCGATGGTATGGCAGAGCTTTTAAAGCATGGGTTTATAAAGGATTTTCGTTTATATGAACAACTTGTTAATGATGACAATGTATATGACAGGGAATCTATATCCAAAAATCTTGATGATTATATTTTCTCAAGCTGTAGTATAAAAAGAAATGTTGTTGAAGAGGATGAGCAAGACAACGGCATACGTCAATTATTAAATTTCGGCCATACTATCGGACACGCAATAGAAAAAGTACAGAATTATTGCGGATTATCACACGGAGAAGCGATATCCATTGGTATGGTTGTAGTTACTAAGCTTACAGAAAGAATGGGCCTTACCAAACAAGGTGAATCCGAGAAGATAGCAAAGGCTCTGAAAAGATATAATCTTCCCACCAAATGGCCTGAAGCGAACACGCAAGAAGTTGTAAGCGCAATATCTCTTGATAAAAAAAACCGATCCGGCAAAATTACAATTGCCTATATAGAGGAAATCGGACAGGGCAGACTTGTTGAGGTTGAGCTTAAAGAGCTGGAGGAAAAAATTTATGTCATTCTTAAGGATTAAGTCAAAACACCTTAATGGAAGCGTTATGGCTCAACCCTCTAAAAGCATGGCTCATAGGGCTATTATTTGTGCATCCCTGGCAGACGGTGAAAGTAAAATAGATAATGTAGTATTATCAGATGATATAAATGCTACTTTAGGTGCAATTGCTTCTTTAGGTGCAAAGATAAACATTGAAGACAGTTTAAATTACAATGGCAGAAAGCTGATTACTGTGTGTTCAAACGGTAAGATTTCCTCAGAACAAAAGACAATAGATTGTATAGAATCGGGATCAACAGCTCGTTTTATTATGCCCATCACCAGACTTGATTCAACATCATCTATACTGACCGGTAGCGGACGGCTCAGAGAAAGACCCTTTGACATTTATAAGGATTTATTTACACAAAAGGGTATTACCTATAATGACAATGAGGGCAAAATGCCTATTTCTCTTTCGGGTAGTCTGATTCCCGGAGAATATAAGCTTTCCGGAGATGTGAGCTCACAGTTTGTGTCAGGCCTGCTATTTGCCTTACCGCTTCTGGAGGACAATTCTGAAATAAACATAATCGGGAAGCCACAATCACTGCCGTATATAAAAATGACAATACAAGTACTTCAAGAATTCGGTATCAGTATTGAATATGATTATAGTTACAAAAAATTTGTAATTCCCGGAAAACAATCATATAAAGCGATTCCATTGTACATTGTTGAAGGTGACTGGTCTCAGGCCGCATTTTTTTGTGTAATGGGAGCACTTTCGGGACAGCTGACTTTAACCGGTTTAAATCTTGACTCCTCT
>CAZPIS010000010.1:293-4557 GCA_964586745.1 uncultured Ruminiclostridium sp. | reverse complement strand
GAACGCCAGCTCGAAATTCTGAAAGAAATGGGCGCTGCTCCTGAAATTAATGAGCAAGGAATAAAATTTAACTGCTCTGAATTAAAGGGTATCACAGTAGATGTATCACAATGTCCTGATTTGGTCCCTGCAATTGCTGTAGCTGCCTCTAATGCAAAAGGAATATCCTTGATAATAAATGGAGCCCGACTTCGGATAAAGGAATCTGACAGGCTTATGACAACATGCAGGGAGCTTAATGCTTTAGGCGCAGATATAATTGAAAAAGACGATGGATTAATAATAAAAGGAAAACCGGAGCTTATCGGTGGAAAAACTTTTGGGTCTGGAGATCATCGAATTGTAATGGCTGTAGCCGCTGCATCGTCTATTTGTAAAGGACCTGTAGAAATTGAAGGGTATGAAGCTGTTAAAAAGTCATATCCGGAATTCTGGGAGGATTTTATTTCGCTTGGAGGAGAGGTAGAATTTTATGGGTAGTGTTTTTGGAAAAAATATAAAAGTATCGGTATTCGGAGAATCCCACGGACCTGCCATAGGCGTGGTCATTGATGGGCTTCCTTCGGGATTCGATATTGATCCCGAAATTATTTCCAAGGAAATGGGACGCAGGAAACCCGTATCCGGAGTTTATTCTACCAAGCGTAACGAAGCTGATGAAGTTGAAATTCTGAGCGGAATCTTTAACGGAAAAACTACCGGTACACCAGTTTGTGCAATGATAAGAAATATTGATTGTATAAGCAAGGATTACGATAATCTGGAGAGTCTTTTACGGCCCGGACATGCAGATTTTTCAGGTTTTGTCAGATACAATGGTTATAATGATATCAGAGGTAGTGGCCATTTTTCGGGAAGGTTAACCGCACCTATAGTGTTTGCAGGTGCTATAGCGGCACAAATACTTAATGTTTATGACATAACAATCGGCTCACATATTGATTCAATTTATGATTTTCACGACATAAAATTTGACAGTACTCAAATAACCAAAGATCAGCTCGTTATGCTAAAGGAGATGGATATTCCTGTAAATGACAGATCATGCAGAGAAGCATACCTTGAAATAATTGGGGAAGCAAGAAGCAATTTAAATTCAGTTGGTGGAACTGTCGAAACGGCTATAATAGGTATATCGGCGGGAATCGGATCTCCTATTTTTGATAATGTTGAGGCAAAGCTTTCATCTATTCTATTTTCAATACCTGCAGTTAAAGGAGTTGAATTCGGAGAAGGCTTCGGCATAACTAAACTATATGGGAGCCAAGCAAATGACAGCTTTTATCTTCAAGATGAAAACATAAACACACGCACTAATAATAATGGTGGAATAAATGGCGGAATAACTAACGGAATGCCGATTGTATTTCGTGTGGCAATAAAGCCTACCTCATCTATATCCAAGGAACAGGACACAGTTGACATAAAAGAAGGAAGTAATTCAAAATTGAAGGTGAAAGGGCGTCATGACGCTTGTATTGTTCCAAGAGCAGTTCCGGTAATTGATGCCGCAGCCGCAATTGCAGTATTGGATTTACTGCTTGAACACTACGGCTTAGAAGGTTTTAATAAAGGCAGGTCGGTATAATGGAAAATAGTCATCTTGAAAACATACGTAAAGAGATTGATAATGTCGATCGTCAAATTTCTTTATTAATACAGAGGCGTATGGAATTAGTGACCGAAGTAGCTGAATCAAAAGCGCAATCAGGTAAAGAGGTTTTGGATAAAGGCCGTGAAGAAGAAGTTATTCAAAATGTCCTTTCTATGGTTAGTAAAATAGAGTATAAAAGTAATATCCAAGCAATATTTGAATGTATAATGAATAATTCTAAAGAGTATCAGAAAAGGCGTCTAGGTATTAAAAATATAAAATTACGATATGCTGTTATTGGCGAAAAACTATCACATACCATATCTCCGCAAATACATCGAAAATTATTTGAAAAGGCTTTCATAGACTCATCATACGAGCAGATTGAAATCCCGAAGACAGAGATTTCAGGAGTTTTAGACCGGCTTAAAAAAGAAGGATTTAGCGGTATCAACGTTACTATTCCGTACAAAACTGATATAATGGCGTATTTAGATTCAGTATCCGATATTGTAAAAAGAATTGGTGCTGTCAATACAGTGAAAATAACTGATAAATATGAGGGCTATAACACAGATTATTATGGTTTTGGTAAAGCGCTTGATTACAATGGGTTTAATCCCGAAAACAAAGCATGCGCAGTTTTAGGGAGTGGTGGTGCCACCAGGGCGGTAGTTGCATATTTAGAAGATAATGGAGCATCTGATATAACCATAGTGTCCAGAAATACCGGAACTGCTAATTCAAAATTTCCAAAACTAAGAAGCATAGAATTAGAATCTTTTACGGCTGAAGGCTATGATTTGGTGGTTAATGCAACACCTGTCGGTATGTATCCGAAGACAGAATATTCTCCTATAAAAAAAGAGCAGCTTAAAGGTGCATCATTTGTTATGGATCTTATTTATAACCCTGAAGAAACAATGTTTCTAAAGTTTGCTCAAGAGCTTCATATACCTAATGCCAACGGCCTTTATATGCTTGTTGCTCAGGCTATAAGTTCAGAGGAAATATGGCAGGGAGTTACTTATGATAATGACATAATAAATGATATTTACGAGTGTTTTAAGGGATCAACTGAGGTTCCATTTAAATATCTATGAAAGGAATACGATGAAGACTAATATTGTTTTGATAGGACTAATGGGTGTAGGGAAGACCACAATAGGTAAAAGTCTTTCAGCTTTTTTAAATATGCCATTTACCGATAGCGATGAAAATATTGAAAGGAGTTACGGTAAGATTAACGATCTTTTCAATATAGGCGAAGACTATTTTCGTAATCTTGAAAGTAAAATGATTTTAAGTATGTCGTCTCTAGATGGCGTTATTATGTCAACAGGCGGCGGTGTTGTTCTCAGACCATCGAATATGGAAGTATTAAAGGATAAAGGTGTTATCTTTTATATTAAACGTTCTGTGGAAGATATTTTAAAAACAGTTGAGACAGACACCAGACCTTTATTAAAAAATAATCTTGAAGCTTTATATAAGATATCGGAAGAAAGAGAACCTCTATATAATAAGTATTGTGATTACGTTATTGATGGTTCTGACATAAATAAGGCGATTAAAACAATCAATTCAATTTGGACTAAAATATCATAGTCAGAGATTTTCAACAATATATTTGACACAGGGTACTAATTTCATGGTGATTAAAACTTTGAAAAAGGCAGATATCCTGTATCTTCTACTAATAATGTTAATTATATATATTATTTCCATTATTGTATTCGGAAATAATAATCCTAATTCAAAGCCTTTTGTATTAAATGAATTTCAAAATAATAACAATATGCAAAATTCTCAAGAAAGGCCTAATGAAAAGGAACAAGATGAGGATTATTTTCTTTATGATGCAGTTCAACTCAGTGGAGAGCCTGTTATAAATGCACGTTCCGCACTTGTTATGGACTTTGAGACCGGCACAATTCTATACGAAAAAAACGCATACAAGAAAAGACCTATGGCCAGCACAACCAAGATCATGAGCGCAATAATAGCGCTTGAGAACAGTGATTTGGATGAAGAAGTTTTAATAAGCGGCAAGGCGGCTGGTATGGGCGGATCAGTTATGGGTCTTAAGAAAGATAGTATTGTTAAAATCAGTGATCTTCTTAACGGGATGCTAATTTGTTCCGGAAATGATGCGGCTGTAGCCATTGCTGAACATATAGGGGGTAGTGTGGAAGGGTTTTGTGAGTTAATGAATGAAAAAGCAATTGAAATCGGTGCTTTTTCTACCAGTTTTTCAAATCCACACGGATTGGATGCTGAGAATCATTATACCACTGCTTATGACTTAGCAAAAATAACTAGATATGCCCTAAAGAATGCTTACTTTAATGAGATTGTAAAGAAAAAAGAATTCTATTTTAACGGAAGAGTCCTTAAAAGTACAAATGAGATGCTCGTCGGTTATGAGGGAGCAGATGGTGTAAAAACCGGATATACAGGTCTTGCAGGAAGATGCTTGGTAACGAGTGCAACTAAGAAAGACATGAGATTCATTTCTGTTGTTTTATTCTGTGATACAAAAACCCTTCGTACTTCCAGCAGCCAAAAAATATTAGATTATTCCTTCATTGAATACGGCAAGGTTTTTCTCCTTGAAAAGGGGCGTATAGTAGGCTCGGTAAAGGTAGATCGTTCAAAGTCATTACAAGA
>CAZPIS010000010.1:0-283 GCA_964586745.1 uncultured Ruminiclostridium sp. | reverse complement strand
TTCAGAAGATTTAATTGCGGTATTAAAACACTCTCAAAGGGATAAGCTTTATACTCGGGTCTCGCTACCGGATAATGTAATGGCACCGGTAAGACAGGGTAGTATCATGGGAACGGTGTCAATCTTTCAAGAGGACAAAATTATTGCGGAAACGTCCTTAGTTGCTATTGAAAGTTCAGCCAAAATGGGTCTTATAGACTATTTTCAAAATGTAATCAAAAAATGGCTTATCCTAGTACATTAATTCTTGCTATACGTCTAAAATATATGGCTCTGCTTAAGT
>CAZPIS010000009.1:0-17934 GCA_964586745.1 uncultured Ruminiclostridium sp. | reverse complement strand
TTCGAAGGAAAGCCTACCGCGCAGTGACAATACTCGAAAAGATTGAGCGACCCGTGAGCAAAAGACCTCTTGGCCGGACATGGCGGAGCGAAGACGGAGCCATGTCACATATAGATTAAACTGATCTCTTAGAGCTAGGTGCTTAGAGGCGTTCGAAATGAGATTCTTGCAGCTGCTCCCTTGTCGACATAAAAGATTCTTTGCTACACTGTGCTCCGTTTAAATGACAACGTTAGTTCGCATTATTCTTAATATACGATAGGGAGCCGGTCTTCAGGACTCTAGCTGATGATTTGAATGAAACCTCCGGTTTTGTAAATAATAGGACTTGATTAAATATTCGGAGGTTAATAATGGATAGATTTACACGCGTTATAAGAACTGATATGGCTGATGAATCAAGGGTTGTCGGGGGCGGTGCGCAGACCAGAGCACAGGACAGCGGTCTCGGAGAAGGAATAAGAATTGAAAATGACGGTGATGTGGATGTAGCAATTACCAGAGTGCATGTAGACACACAAGAGGGAGAGGAAAAGGTAGGAAAACCAATTGGAAGTTATATAACCATGGACATTCCAAAGGTCAACGAAAAGAGCAGGGATTTATATGAAAAGGCCTGCCGGATGCTGGCAAGGGAATTGGAGAGCCTTATTCATCTTAATAAGAAGGATACTGTTTTGATCGTAGGGTTGGGCAATTGGAATGTAACTGCCGATGCTCTCGGACCAAAAGTAGCTCAATCCGTATTGGTGACAAGGCATATATATGAATATCTTCCGAAAGAAGTAAATGAAACCGAGCGGCCGGTATGTGCTATATCACCCGGGGTTTTGGGTATAACAGGAATAGAAACAGGACATATCATAAAAGGTATAGTGGACAACGTAAAGCCTTCGTTGGTGATTGCCATTGACGCATTAGCCTCCAGAAGTATTAGCAGGGTTAACTCATCAATTCAATTGGCAAATACGGGGATAGCTCCGGGCTCCGGCGTGGGCAATAAAAGGTTAGCACTTACCAAAGAATCTCTCGGGATTCCGGTTATAGCAATAGGCATTCCTACAGTTGTAGATGCAGCCACCATGGCAAGCGATGTCCTTGACCTTGTTATGGACAATATGATGGAGCAGGCGGGTCAAGGCAGTGAGTTTTACAAGATGCTAATGGGAATTGACAGGGACGAAAAATATCGTATGATAATAGAACTACTGGAACCTTATTCGGGGAATTTAGTCGTGACTCCCAAGGACACCGATGATATAGTCGATTATCTTTCCAGGCTTGTGGCTAACGGTATTAACATGGCGTTACATGAAAATATCGGCCCTAAGGACGTGGATAGGTTTCTTCAATAGGCATGAAATATATTAAGAGGGTTGCTGTTATTAGATTCTCACTGTTATTTGTATATGAATTAGTGTATTATTATTACAGTAATTAATGGAGTGGTGAACTGATGAAGTATTCCTCTTTTAAGTTTTCTAAAAATAAACCCCGTTACAGAATAAAAAATATAGCGAGGTTTGTGGCTGTAGGTTTAGTTTTTTTGCTAACACTTTTAGCTGTGTTTGTTATGCTCAAAAAAATCAAAAATAGTGATAAAGACGATTACGGTTTAAAGCCCATCGAAACAATAGACGCCTCTACTCCTAATCAGGAGCCGATTCCGGAGCCAACTCCTGAGCCGACGCCTACTCCGTTTCCCGTCCCTGAAGGGAAGAAGATGGAGTCGTTTCTGGTAGTTATAGACCCCGGTCATGGAGGACTTGATGGGGGCACTTGGCTTGAGAGTAAAGGTGTGATGGAAAAGAATATCGTTTTTGATATTTCTAAAAGAGTGAAAAAGATGCTTGACGATAAGGGGATTAACTCAATGCTCACCCGGGAAATCGACCAGCAGTTGGTGGTGAACGACAGCGAGGCGGATTTGGTAGCCCGCTGGAGCCTCGCCAATGAGCAAAAAGCCTCTCTCTTTGTAAGTATTCATGTAAATGCCTATGATTTGAAATATAAAGGGGCGGCCGGTGTCAAGGGTATGGAAATTTATTATTTCGAGGATAAGCATGAGGTTTATACTGATTTTACACAGCAGCGCTTCGCTGAAATTATGAGGGACTCGGTTACAGCAGCCAATGGTATGACCTTTAGATTTATGGAAGGTGGCATAAGACTAGCGGTTGTTAGGAATACCACTATGCCGGCGGTTCTTATTGAAACGGCGTATATAACCAATGCGGGGGACTTCGAGCGTCTGATTTCAGACGAGTTCAAGGAAAATACAGCCCGGGGAATCGTGGATGGGATTGAGGCTGCTATGGCAGAAATCGGTGTTTTTGAGTATGACCAAGAAATGTATGTATTCAAGGAAATCGGAGAGTGACTATTGCATGGATACAGGAAAAAGAATAGCTGAATTGCGGGAACTGCTGAATTATCACAGTCATAAGTATTATGTCGAGGACAATCCCGAGATTACTGACTATGAATATGATAAGCTTTATCATGAGCTTGTGGCCTTAGAAGAGAAAAATCCTCACTTTATTACTGCAGATTCTCCTACTCAGAGAGTTGGGGGGCAAGCTGAGGACGCTTTTACGAAGGTTATCCATGAAGTAAAAATGGAGAGCTTAACCGATGTTTTCTCCATAGACGAGCTTTACGCTTTTGACCGTCGTGTTAAAGATACTGTAGGCAATAATTCTGTCGAATATATCGTCGAGAAGAAAATAGATGGTCTTTCGGTTTCTCTGGAATATGAAAATGGTTTTTTTAAAAGAGGCTCCACCCGTGGAGACGGCAGTATAGGAGAAGATGTCACCAATAATCTAAAGACCATCCGTTCCATTCCATTAAAGCTATCGATACCCGAAGGTATGACCTTACCCTACCTTGAAGTACGTGGTGAGGTTTTTATGGCTAAAAACCATTTTCTGGATTTAAATGAAAGGCAGGAAGCATTGGAGCAAAAGCTCTTTGCAAATCCCAGGAATGCTGCGGCAGGTTCATTAAGACAATTGGAGCCTTCTATTACGGCTTCGAGAAAGCTGGATATTTTCGTTTTTAATATACAAAGAGCCGATGGAATAAACTTTGATACACATTCAGAAGCCCTATATTTTCTTAAAAAGCTGGGCTTCAAAATCAGTCCTAATTTTCAAATATGCAAAAGCATTGAAGAAGCAATAGGTGAAATACACACTGTTGGGGAAGCAAGAGGAAACTTTTCTTTTGAAACAGACGGTGCCGTAGTAAAAATTAATAGTCTGTCTTTAAGAAAATTACTGGGTTCTACCAGTAAAGCCCCCAGATGGGCTGTGGCATATAAATATCCTCCCGAAGAGAAAAAAACTCGGTTGAAAGACATAGTGATACAGGTTGGACGTACAGGCGCATTAACTCCCAATGCAGTTTTAGAGCCTGTCAGACTTGCCGGTACTACAGTTTCACGTGCTACCCTTCATAATGAAGATTATATAAAAGAGAGAGATATTCGCATTGGAGATGAGGTATGGGTCAGAAAAGCAGGTGAGATTATTCCGGAGGTATTATGTGTGGATTTTTCAGCAAGAAATGAAAATGTCATACCGTTTAAAATGCCTGATAATTGTCCTGTATGCGGAGCACCTGCGGTAAGAGAAGAACAGGAGGCTGTTACGCGTTGCACGGGAATTGAATGCCCGGCCAGACTATTCAGAAGTCTTGTGCATTTTGCATCGCGTGATGCCATGAATATAGAAGGATTAGGTCCGGCGCTTATTGAGATGCTTCTGGATAAAGGTTTGATAAATAGTATTCCGGATTTATATAAACTGTTTAATAGAAGGTCGGAGCTGGTTTTATTAGAGCGATTGGGAGAGAAATCGGTGGACAACCTGTTGCTTTCCATTGAAAAATCCAAAGAAAACGATTTAAGCAAGTTACTTTTCGGGCTTGGAGTACGTCATATAGGAAAGAGAGCTGCCCAACTTGCTGCTGAACATTTGAAGACTATGGATGCCCTTATATCGGCTACATGTGAAGATTTTCAAAAGGTTGAGGAATTCGGCGAGAAGATGGCTATAAGCTTGGAAAGCTTTTTAAAGCAAGAGCAAACCATTCATACAATAAATTTGTTAAAAGAGTTCGGCATAAATATGGAATCAAAAGTTCAGGGACATAAAGCAGGAGTATTTACCGGTCTTACCTTTGTACTTACAGGAACATTACCCACCTATTCGAGGATAGATGCCACGCAGCTTATTGAAGAAAGAGGCGGGAAAGTGTCGGGAAGTGTATCTAAAAAAACATCCTATGTTTTGGCAGGGGAGGAAGCGGGGAGTAAACTTGACAAAGCAGTACAACTTGGGGTTAATATTATAGATGAGGATACTTTTAAAAAAATGTGTGAAGGGTAACACTTAAGGCATGCCTTATAAATTTCGATAATATTAAAGAGACAAAAGATAAATCTGGGAAGCTGGAGGCTTGTGGGGTATGGTAAGTAAGAAGATGCTTTTACCCATTGATTTGGTAAATCCGGGAATGAAAACAGCGGATGTCGTTTTTAATAAAGAAGGAAATATTATGCTCTGGGATGGAGTTGCATTGGACGGACTTACTATTCAGCGCCTTAAAAATGTGGGAATTTATGAATTATATGTGCAACTGGATCAACCCCAAGAGATGAGCGGATTTAATTATGATGAGGATTCCCCTGAGCGGTTTAGAGCTGAGTATGAAAATGATTTGAATTCCACAAAGCAAATGTTTCAGTCTATTTCATCAGGCAGACGTATTGATGTGCAAGCTACTGACAAAATAGTAAGTTCAATTGTAAAGAAATCAGAGAGTAACCGCAACATAATAGATACCATAACACAGGTTAGAAGTATCGATGAGTATACATATTATCACAGTATTAATGTTTCAATGCTTTGTATGATAATAGGCAAATGGTTAAGACTGGATGAATACCATATTAAGAATCTTACTCAGGCAGGTTTGCTTCATGATGTGGGAAAGTCAAAAATACCTCTGGAAATACTTAATAAGCCGGGTAAATTATCCGACAGTGAATTTAATGAGATGAAAAGGCATTCTGAATATGGATATAATATTGTAAAAGATTCCGAAGATGTTGCTCCGGAGGTAGCCAAGGCTATTCTTACCCACCATGAGAAAGAAGACGGAAGCGGTTATCCTATGGGACTGACGGGAAATAAATTAAATCTTT
Source organism: uncultured Ruminiclostridium sp. (assembly GCA_964586745.1). Lineage (GTDB taxonomy): Bacteria > Bacillota > Clostridia > DSM-8532 > DSM-8532 > DTU059. The sequence continues at coordinate 12,722 of CAZPIS010000009.1, read as the reverse complement.
ATTCAAAAATAATAACAGTATCAGATATATTTGACGCAATGACAGCTAATCGCTCATATAAAAGCAAGGATACCCCCTTTAAGGTATTTGAGCTGATGCAGCATGGAAGCTTTGGCATATTAGATCCTATAGTTTTAAGTGTATTTTTAGATAACATGACCAGCTATTATTTAGGAGCCAAGGTTATACTTAACACAGGGGAAAGCGGAGTTGTAGTATTCATGAATAAGTCTAACTTAGCCCGACCGGTGGTACAGGTTGGCGAAAGATACATTGACACCTCGGTATCAAAGATAGTGAGGATTAAGGAATTTATCTGATTTTAATGAGAGGCAGGATTTGAATGAACAAGGGCCATCGTGCCATTACATTTGTATTGTTTTTAATTTTTGGACTTCTGATAAATCTTCAATTCAAAGGTATTATTATGTCTGAGCCAAAAGATACTTCATCGGCTAAAGAACTCGCCGCACAGCTAGAACTTGAAAAAAATGAGAACAAAAAGCTCATGGAGCAGCTGGAAAGTATTGAGGCTGAGCGTGATATGCTTTGGAAAAACATAGGGAATAATCTTAATAATCAGGAATTTAATGAGTTGTTAAAACAAAGGGATTATGAGTACCTTAGAGCAGGTTTTGTCTCAGTTATCGGCAACGGCATTGTAATTACAATGGAAGATGCGCCTGCGAAGGGTGAGTTGGACATAGAGGAATATATAATCCATGATAACAATGTAAATGATATTTTAGATGAACTGAAATCAAACGGTGCGCAGGCAATTTCGGTAAACGGTGAGCGTGTAGTGCTTACTACAAGACCGGTTTGTGCGGGACCTACAATCATTGTTAATGAAAGCAGATATCCCCCGCCCTATGTTATAAAGGCAATCGGAGATCCGGATATTCTTTATGATGCAATTGAAAGTATGCCTCAGGTAGCTTTTATGAGACTGACTGATATACGTATTGTCGTTGAGAAACAGGAGGAGATTATTGTTAACAGATATAGAATGTACAGTGTTATGGATAACTATTTAAACGGTTTGGAGGTGGTTAAATAGTGAAGGTTTTCAAGACGATATCTCTTACAGCCGTATGTCTTATTTTAGGTGTCATAATAGCATGGCAATATAGAAGTGTTAAGTTAAATCAGGTTATTGCCCAATATGAGAAGAAAAGCACAAGCGAGATAATTGATGAGCTTTTAATTGAAAAGAATAATAATGAGAATCTAAAGCAAAGGCTACAAGAGCTTCAGAGAGAGGTAGATACATTTAAGGCCGGTGAGACAGGTGTGAAGGAAAATTTTGAAGCATTGGAGCAAGCTGTTCTTATATCACGAATAAAAGCGGGATTAGAAACAGTCAAGGGACTAGGTCTGATAATAACAATAGAGGCAGGCGGAGTCAAGACAGTGGAAGACCGCCATATTGAAGAGCTTATTAATGAGCTTAAAGCCAGCGATGTTCAGGCTGTTTCAGTAAATGATGAGAGAATTGTGGCAATGAGTGAGATACGGAAAGCCGGAAACTACATCATGGTAAACGGAAACCAGCTTGTCCCTCCATACACAATAAAGGCTATAGGTAATGCGAATGATATGGAAAGATCTTTGAGGCTGTTAGGCGGAATTCTGGAAAAATATCAGTACTATGAGTTTAAAACCAGTTTAAAAAAAGAGGAGAATGTTGTTATTCCTGCTATTCGAGAGGAGTATATAAAGATTGATAAGCTAACTCCGGTGGAACAATAATAATGTAGCGGCTGTTTTTACCCACACGGTAATTTTAGCCTGTCCGTGAGTAATATAATGATAATAGGAGATAAGAGTCATTCAATAGCAATGACTCTTTTTATTTCGGTGATGTATAGTGGAAAGAATCTACAAATATTTCAGTTTCTTTATTTTAGGATTATTTACCGTAATAACATTATGCCTGATTGTTATTCCCGAGTTTGGTACTATCTCGGCACCAACTTTTTCTGAAGAGCTGACAGGTAAGTTATCTGAAGGGAATTCCGGTATTTTAGTGGAGTCTCAGTTTTATTCATCAGGAATAAATGACAGTTACACGGGATTAAAAAGCTGGGGCATTGCCAGGGGGAAAAACGGCGAAACTCCTAGGGCTGATCCCGGTGCTCCTGAAATACTTGGCCGATACAATTCCATATATCTGGGTGACACTGAGAAGAAGACTATATATTTAACCTTTGATGAGGGTTATGAAAATGGGTATACTGCTAAAATTTTAGATATACTCTGCGAAAACGATGTAAAGGCATTATTCTTTATAACCGGTCCATATTTGGATAAAGAAGACGTGCTTATCCGCAGGATGCTGGATGAAGGGCATGGAGTTGGCAATCACACTATTAATCATAAAAGTCTGCCTCTACTGGATAATAAGGATATGGAAGAAGAGGTTGTCGGACTGGGCAGACGCTTTTATCAGAAGTATGGAAAGAATATGATGTTTTTAAGACCGCCAAAAGGTGAGTATAGTGAAAGGTCACTTGAAGTAACTTCAAAGCTCGGATATATAAATGTTTTTTGGAGCTTTGCTTACGATGATTGGGCAGTGGACCGTCAAAGAGGCAGGGAATATGCATTTGAAAAAGTAAAACAGAACCTTCACAATGGCGAAATCATGCTTCTTCATGCGGTATCTAAGGACAATTGCGAGGCACTGGGCTCAATTATCGAATACGTAAGATCAGCCGGATACGAATTCGGTGATATTTTTGAATTGGAAAAGCTTGCGAGGGGTGAAGGCTGATGAAAAAAGGTATTTACAGGTTAAAAGGCACTAAGGGTGTTAAAAACGAATCCGGGGAAAGTCTGGGCGAAAAACTTGCACGTCTGTTTGAAATACCGGGTGATGTATACGGTAATCGCCCCAAGGTAACTGCTATAGGCAGAGGAGAGGTTTTAATTGAAAACTTCAGAGGAATAATGGATTTTCAGAGCGGTATGATAAGAATTAATACTAATAACGGAGTAATAAAAGTTACCGGTGAGGCTTTGAATATAAGAGAGATAACCAATGAGGAAATCATTATCGGAGGTAAAATTTCAAATATAGATTATGATGCCTAAAAGAGAGTTGGTTATATTATGTTTTTGGTTCATTTATGGAATTATATCAGGGGATATGTTATCATTATAATTACGGGTAAAAGCATAGAACGCTTTATAAACATCTGTTCAAAGCGGCAAATTCTTTTGTGGGAAATAGTTAGGATCGATACGGATTGCGCTGAAATTAAGGCAAGCATTCGCGGGTTTCGCTTAATGCGGCCGGCGGCAAAAAAATCCGGGTGCAGGGTCCATATAAAGAAAAAATGCGGATTACCTTTTTTCCTTTATCGTTTTAAAAGAAGAAAGGGCTTTAAAATAGGATTGCTTGTTTTTGCTGGTTTATTAATACTTTCGGTGTCTATTATTTGGGACATCGAAATAATCGGTTGTAACCCGGAAATTACTCCACAGGTTTTGAATGTCTTAAATGCGGAAAATATAGGAAGAGGCAGCTTTAAAATGAGGCTGAATCCGAAAAATATAGCTTCCAAATTAGCACTGAATATTGACCAAATAGCATGGGCAGGTGTAGAAATAAAGGGCGTAAAATTATTTATTACTATTAAGGATAGTATTGACGCCCCGGTTCTTATAAAGAATAATGAATCGTTTAGTATTGTTGCCGAAAGAGACGGATTAATCAAAAATATGGAGGTATATGCAGGCAATGCATTGGTTAAAGAAGGGGAAACGGTAAAAAAAGGGCAGGTGCTTGTATCCGGAAGGCTTGAAAGTAAGAATCCGGAATTCGGTACCCGTGATATTCACGCTCTTGGAGCGGTTATTGCAAGAACATGGTATGAAAACTCTTTACCTGTGTCTATGATATATACTCAGAGATTAAAGACTGAGCAAATTCATGAAATTGTATATTTAAGGTTTCTGGACGGAAGAATTAAAATATCCGGAGGGAATTTACCATATGAGATGTTTGAAACTATTATCATTGAAAAGCCTATTAAAGGGCCTTTTGGGCTAAAATTACCTATAGGTCTGACTGTTGAAAAAAACTTCGAAATAATTGAGAAACAAGTAAATCTGACATCGGAGGAAGCTATAACCGTAGCTACGGAAAATGCTAAAAATGATCTGTTGAAGAGAATACCCAAGGACTGCACTGTTGTCGATGAGATAGTAAAGCAATATAATGGAGATAATAATACAGTTTACATACAAGTAGTATTCGAGTGTGAGGAAGACATAGCAGGTTTGGAGCCTGCATTGCAGTAAAACTTATCGGAAGAAAGGCAGAAAAGCTTTGGATACAGTTGTAGAGAGACAAATAGGTTTACCTGAATCGGATTATGCTTTAAATCTATTCGGTGCAAATGATAAGAATATAAAAATAATTGAGGATAGTCTGGATGTTAAAATAACGGTCAGGAACAATGAACTGCATGTGGCAGGGTTTGAAAGTCGTGCCGATATTGCGGTTGATATCCTAAAAAAGTTAATGCTCATGGCAAAAAGCGAAGACAGTATAACTGAGCAAAATGTCCGCTACCTTCTGGATTTGACCGAAGAAGAACGGGTTAATAATGATAATATTTTATTGGATGAGGTATGTGTAACCTACAGAGGCAAGCCTATAAAGTCCAAAACCTTGGGGCAGAAAAAATATGTAGAAGCTATGCGCAAAAATCCCATTGTTTTTGGCATAGGACCGGCAGGTACAGGTAAAACCTTTCTTGCAGTAGCCCTGGCTGTAATGACATTCAGGAAGAAGCTGGTCAGTCGTATTATTTTAACGCGTCCGGCGGTTGAAGCCGGAGAGCGTTTGGGATTTCTTCCGGGTGATCTTCAGAATAAGGTTGATCCATATCTACGACCCCTATATGATGCCTTATATCAGATTATGGGCCCGGAAACCTATCAGAGTAATCTTGAAAAAGGCATTATTGAGGTTGCGCCTCTTGCTTATATGAGAGGAAGAACCCTCGATGATTCCTTTATAATTTTAGACGAGGCACAGAATACGACTCCGGAGCAGATGAAAATGTTTCTTACTCGAATGGGAATAGGCTCCAGAATGGTTATTACCGGTGATATAACACAAATTGACCTTCCGGGAGGTAAATCAGGCTTAAATGAGGCCAGAAGAATTCTCAGAAACGTGGATGGGCTTTCCTTTGTGCATTTAACTGAGCGAGATGTGGTCAGACACGAGCTTGTCCAGCGTATTGTAAAAGCGTATGAGAATGATGCGAAAGGCAGGGGCTTATAAATGACAAAGAGAAATACAAAGGACCGAGAGATAAAACTTTTTAAGCTGCTAAAAAGCACTTCGTTTCAAAGGATACTGGTGATTATATTTACGTGGATGATATTATCGGCAATAGTTGCGTATGAGGCTGCTCCTGTAAAATATAAATTAGAGAAAGGCGACATTTCCCAGTATGACATTCAAGCTCCCAGAGATATTGAGAATTCTATAAGGACAAGACAGAATGCCGAGGAAAAGGCCGCAAAATTAGCCCCCGTGGTAATTGACATTGATAATGCAAATAGTGACATGTTAAATGGTGCATATGAATATTTTGAAGGTTTGGAAAAGCTTATTACAAAGGTTAAAGAAGATATTGAGTATCAAACTATAAATGAAAAAATCCAAGGTATAGATACGCAAGGCGAATATGAGGTTCTTTTTGACTTGGACGAGCCTGCCCTAACATTTTTGCTGACTGAAGAAGGTAGCGGAAGCTTTCAGATTCTTAAGAGTACTGTCATAAAAGCAATAATCCCCGAATTAACTAAAAAGAAGCTGATGGAAGATAATATTGCTATTGAAATAGCAAAAGGGATGGAAATAATAAGGGAGGGGCATGCAAGCGAGCCTCTAAAGCCGATAGCAGTAGATGTACTGCAAAAGGTTATAAAGCCAAACAGTCGTATTGATGAAGAAGCAACAAATGCACAGAGAGAGGCCTATATTGAGAGCTACATCAAAGATAATCCGGTTATTATTTATAAGGATGAGCGGATAATAAGTAAGGATGACGTGGTCACAGAGGATAAATATGATGTTCTTAAGGAAATCAATTACATAGATAGTGAAGGCAAACCGGATTACCTTCTGTATATAGCTGTTTTTGTTATAATCTTTCTCTTGTTTATGAGTGCATTTCTATATTTCAGGAAATTTCATCAGAAGGTTTATTATGATCGTAATTCGGTATTTTTGATATGCGTTTCAATACTTATTACCAGTTTGTTTGCTTGGGCTATTCGTGAATTCATACCTGATTTGTCCTATTTTATTATTCCGATATTCATAACTCCGGTATTGATTGCAATTTTTTTAGGTATAGAGCCTGCTATAACCATAAATATAATACTTACCTTTAGCTTTTCACTTATGGTGGGCGGAAATTTTGAATTCATGATTATGTCGGTTTTGGGTGGAACATTCGCCGCATTTTTCACAGCAAATGCAACCCAGAGAAGAAAAATATCACTGACAGGTTTTGCCTTAGGTTGCTTAAACGCCTTAGTAATAGTAATGATAGGTTTGATTGAGAAGAAAAGCTTGGAGAGCTTTTTAAATGACGGAGGTCTTGCGTTTATTAACGGACTTTTGTCCATTATACTTGCAATAGGCCTTTTGCCGTTTTTAGAAACGACTTTCAATGTTGTAACACCGCTAAAACTTCTGGAGTTAGCCGACCCTAATCATCCGCTTTTAAAGCGCCTTCTTATGGAGGCACCGGGAACATATCACCATAGCCTTATGGTTGGAAACCTTGCGGAGGTGGCAACTCGTGAAATTGGAGGGAATGCACTTTTAGCCAGAGTAGGTGCATATTTTCATGATGTTGGAAAGCTTAAGCGCCCATACTTCTTTAAAGAAAATCAATTATCTGACAATCCCCATGATAAGCTTACCCCTAATTTGAGTACTCTTGTGATTACTTCTCATACAAAGGATGGGGAAGAATTCGCGGCAAAGTATCATCTGCCTAAAATAATAAGGGATATTATAACTCAACATCACGGGAATACACTGGTCGCTTATTTCTATCATAAGGCAACGAAAACCGACAAAACAGATGAACTTAATGAAGATAATTTCCGATATGAAGGCCCTGTACCCGATAGCAGAGAGGCCGCTGTAGTAATGCTGGCCGATTCAGTTGAAGCGGCTGTGCGTTCTATGCCGGAAAAGACCCCGGGGAAAACTGAGGGACTGGTTCGGAAAATTATAAAGGACAAGCTGGATGATGAGCAACTGAACCGTTGTGACCTTACTTTAAAGGATCTCAGCATTATAGCTGACAGTTTTATGCAGGTTCTGAGCGGCGTTTATCATGAACGCCCCGAATACCCCGAGTTGGAAAAGAAAAAGAGCTTGTCGGAGCTTGATAACAGTATATATAATACTCCTAAAAATAATAAAGGGCATAGGAGGGATGAGGTCAATGAAGCTAACAGTCTACAACCGCCAGAAAACACAAGAGATATCGAAGGATATACAGAAGCTAATTGAAAAGGCAGTTAAGCTGTGTGTAAAAAAGGAGGGCTTTCCATACCCTTGCGAGGCTTCTGTTACATTAACCGATAATGAGACTATTCAAGACTTAAATCGTGAGCACCGTAGCATTGACAAGCCTACAGATGTACTTTCCTTTCCGCTTATAGAGTATATTAATGGAGAACCCCAAATACAACCCGGTGATATAGAGCCCGATTCCGGACAGGTATTTTTAGGGGATATAATTATATCGGTGGAAAAAGCCTTTGAACAAGCTCAGAGCTACGCCCATTCGGTTGATAGGGAATTATCATTTTTGGCTGTTCATGGTATATTGCATCTTCTGGGGTATGACCATGAGACAGAGGATGATGAAAAGTTGATGTTTTCTATACAGGAAGAGGTATTAAACGAAATGGGGCTTTTCAGAAAATGAAGAATAAAGGAATTGCCCAAAGTTTTAAGAATGCCTTTAACGGATTATTTCATGCAATTTGTGCAGAGCGCAATATGAAAATACATACATGCGTGGCAATAATGGTAATAATTCTGGGAATGCTGTTGGAGCTTGATATTTTACGCTGGACAGTCGTGGTGCTGGTAATAGGTTTGGTTTTTGTATGTGAATTGATTAATACTGCAATCGAATTACTTACCGACATGGTAACCATGGAATACTCAAAACAAGCCAAAAAGGTAAAAGATATCAGTGCAGCGGCAGTGTTGGTAAGCTCAATTATTTCTGTTATAATAGGAATAATTGTTTTTATCGGTCCTATAATAAAATTACTGAAATAGATTACGACAGCCTGTGCGAAACTAGTTTTCGTACAGTTCGAAGAGATAGATAGGTATTTATGGGTTTTTTTTCTATTGAAAGCATATTGTTAATGACACCGATTCTTTTTATAGCCTTGCCTGTCCATGAGCTTGCCCATGGTTGGGTAGCTTATAAATTGGGTGACTCTACAGCCAAAGCAGCAGGGAGATTAACTCTGAACCCTTTTAAGCACTTAGATCTTATAGGTGTATTGATGATGTACACCGTAGGTTTTGGTTGGGCAAAGCCGGTTCCGGTAAATTTCAGCAATCTGAAAAATCGCCGTTCAGGGAGTATTCTGGTTGCAATGGCCGGCCCTATGTCTAATATTCTTTTGGGTTTAATAAGTATATTTATCGGGGGCATCATAGCAAAGCTGATTGAGGTTGGTGTAATTGTAATCGCCAATGAAAAAATGTTGCAAGCTTTTGTATACGTCGCATATTTTTTCTATATTCTTGTCTCTGTAAACATTAACCTAGCAATATTCAATATGTTACCGGTACCGCCATTAGACGGATCCCGGCTTATATCGGGGTTTATTCCGGAAGAAGCCTTTAACAAATTTGCCCGTTATGAGGCGTTTATAGGGTTGACGTTTTTTGCACTGGTTGTTTTAGTGCCAAATGAATTTCTGAGCACTTTTATAAGGGCAGTTGCGGATCCGATTTTACGCAGTATGGCATTTACGACCAAAACCATTTTGGGTATTAATGCCGATAATGTATTCTGGAGAATAATGCAGGGTATCATTCAATAGACCGGGCAATATTTTCGCTTTTAATATTAGTTTATAAATAGAATTTAGACAAGGATATCAGAAGATTATTATGAAGCTTATCACCTGTGCAATAAAGGATTCTCAAAAGATAGGCCATCTTGTAAAATTGGCTCAGGAAGGCTCAAATACCGTTGTTCACGGTGTTTCTGATTCTCAAAAAAGACATCTGGCAAATACGGTGGCTGAAATATCAGGGTTTAAGGGCTTGTATGTGGCATGGAATGAAATGCAGGCCAGACAGGCGTATCTTGATTTATCATATCTGACAAATGACAAAGCCGTGTATTTATCAAATCGTGAGATAATGCTCTATGATGTTGAAGCAAGGAGCTTTGAGCAGACGCAGGATAGAATCTCATCGCTGGCACGCATCCTAAAGGGTGATTATAAATTTATTGTGACCTCTGCTGAGGCACTCATGCATTTTATCATGGACCCGGATGATTTTGAAAAAAAGCTTATTACGCTTAAACCCGGAGATATGGTTGATTGGAATGCTTTAGAAGAAACATTGCTGATACTTGGCTATAACAGGGAAGAAAAGGTTGAAGGCCGCGGGCAGTATGCCAAGCGAGGAGGAATTCTGGATATATACCCTGTTAATAGTGAAATGCCATGTCGTATTGAGTTTTTTGATATAGAAATAGATTCTATGCGTTGGTTTTCTGAAGATACACAACGCTCGGTGGGAAACTGTGAGGAACTCAGCATATATCCTGCAAGGGAAATAGTATATTCCAGATCTGATATTGAAGCTATTGCGGACAGAATAAGGGAGGCGCTCACCGAGACAATTCCTCTTATATCTTCCGAGCTTCGTCCCCTACTTGAAAAAAACATTGAAAAATATATAGAAAAGCTTCAAGACAGCCATTACTTTACCGGCGTGGATAAATTTATTCCATATCTGATTGAGAAAAAAGCCTGTCTTTTTGACTATTTAAAAGACAAGCATCTTATTTTTTTTGATGAATCGAAACGAATCAGGGAGCGTATGGAGAATGAGCAGGAGGCCTTGTGCGACCTGTGCGAAACGCTTATGGAAAAGGGCATGATCCTTAAGGGGGCCTTCTCCATGCTTTTTGATGAGGAGACACACATTGAGAGAGCAAGAAAGAACAGCCTGATTACTCTGGAATCCTTAGAGGAAGACTATTCGTTGGTGAAAGATGAAGCAGAAAAAATTTTAATAAGAGGTTCCGGAATTAGCCCCTATAACGGCAAGCTTGATTTAGTCGGAGATGATATAAAAGCATGGGTAAAAGAAGGATATAGAGTAGCTTTTCTGTGCTCATCCCAGGACAGATTAGATAGATATGTTGATGAATTAAGGGATAAAGAAGTTAAAGCAAGTAAGGCAGACGAAGAGGGAAAATGGCCCGAAGGAGTTCTTACGGTTGTTTTTTATGGCCGCCTTCAGACAGGTTTTGTTTATAAAGACGAAAAGTTTGTTGTTTTGGCCGAAAGTGATATATCCGGGGTGAGATCCGGGCAGCCCAGAAAGAGAACCGGTGAAAAGGGGAAACGGATTTCATCCTTTACCGATTTAAAGGTCGGAGACTATGTGGTTCATCAGGCTCATGGTATCGGAATATATAACGGAATCGAGCAGTTGGTTGTTGAAGGTATAAGAAAGGATTATCTTAAAATTAGCTATAAGGACGGAGGCTCTCTTTTTATACCTACAACCAGTATGGATCTTATCCAAAAGTATATAGGTGCCGAAGGGCGAGAACCCAGACTGAATAAACTGGGCGGCACTGAGTGGACTAAAGCGAAGGCACGGGTTAAGGAATCCCTGAAGGCTTTAGCGGACGATTTGATTCGGATACAGGCAGAGCGCCGGAATACCAAAGGCTATGCCTTTTCTCCTGACACGGTGTGGCAAAAGCAATTTGAAGAGATGTTTGCTTATGAGGAAACCCCTGACCAGTTAAGATGTGTAGCCGAAATAAAAGCGGATATGGAATCGGAGTCTATTATGGACCGTCTTCTGTGCGGAGACGTGGGATACGGCAAAACTGAGGTAGCTATTCGCGCGGCATTTAAGGCTGTTATGGATAGTAAGCAAGCAGCATTTTTAGTTCCCACGACAGTTCTGGCCGCACAGCATTTTGAAACTTTCAAAAAAAGGTTCTCAGGGTTCCCTATTAAGATTGAGATGCTAAGCAGGTTTAAATCCGATTCAGAACAAAAGGCCATTATTAGGGAATTAAAAAGCGGCAGAATAGATATTATCGTCGGCACACATATGATACTTGGGAAATCGGTAAGCTTTAAAGATTTAGGACTATTGATAATAGATGAGGAACAACGATTCGGTGTTGAGCATAAGGAAACAATTAAGTTGCGCTATCCACAGGTGGACATACTGACGCTTTCCGCTACACCCATACCAAGGACTCTAAATATGTCTCTTTCAGGCATCAGGGATATAAGCACCCTGGAGGATCCTCCCGAGCATAGATACCCGGTTCAGACCTATGTGGTTGAACATAGGGAAGATATTATACAAAATGCTATAAACCGCGAACTGGCACGGGGCGGCCAGGTATTTTATCTTTTTAACAGGGTGAGGGGTATTCTGGCCAAAGTGTCGCAAGTTCAGGCTTTAATACCCGAAGCCAGAATTGGTTATGCTCATGGGCAAATGGGTGAAAGAGAGTTGGAGAGAGTAATCCAATCCTTTTTGGATAAAGATTTTGATGTGTTGGTGTGTACAACAATTATAGAATCGGGTATTGATATGCCAAATGTAAATACTATTATTGTAGAGGATGCAGACAGATTAGGTCTAGCGCAGATGTATCAGCTAAGAGGAAGGGTAGGAAGGTCAAACCGTCTGGCATACGCATATTTAATATATAAAAGGGATAAGGTTTTAAGCGAGCTTGCAGAGAAACGATTAAGGGCCATAAAAGAATTTACCGAGTTTGGGTCGGGCTTTAAAATAGCAATGAGAGATTTACAGATAAGAGGTGCCGGGAATATTCTGGGTGCCGAGCAACACGGACATATGGAATCGGTGGGATATGATATGTATTTAAAGCTGCTGGATGAAACTGTTACTGAGCTTAAGGGAGAACATGTTACTAAAAGGGCAGTAGACACCACTGTTGAGATATTAACCAGTGCATACATTGATGGTTCCTATATCGAGGATGAAGAGCAAAGAATTGATATGTACAGAACAATCGCTACTATTGAAACTCACGAAGATATATTGGATATAAAGGATGAACTGATTGACCGGTATGGTGATATTCCTATGGCAACAAATCAGCTTATTGAGATAGCATATATAAAGAATCTTGCCTCATCTCTTGGATTCTCCTCGGTTAAACAAAAGGAGGAGCTTGTACTTCTGACTTTTGCCGATCAATTCGGGGTGCCGTTAGAAAAGATCGGAGAGCTTATGACCCAGTGGAAAGGCAAATTAATGTTCAGCGCAGGAAAACAACCTTATTTATCACTTAGGGTAAAAAATACAAGACCCGACGAAATCCTTGAAAATATTAAAATTCTATTACAAGTGCTACAAAAATTGAAGTTGAAGTCATGAAGATTTATAATAA
>CAZPIS010000008.1:361-18274 GCA_964586745.1 uncultured Ruminiclostridium sp. | reverse complement strand
AATGTTCCTCACCGTCTGGGCGGCGAGTGCATTATATTTCCTTAGTGGGAGTATAAACCCCCGCTAAAAAATTTGAATAAAGGGCATAGCCCATATTAAAAAAATTAGGAGGTCAAATTATGCCATTCGAATCAAGTTTTATTCTTATCAGTGTCATTGTAATTCTAGTTTTATCTACATTTATGTTCATTGTTTCCAGGTATCGCAGATGTCCCTCTGACAAGATTATGGTCATCTACGGTAAGGTAGGTTCATCCAAAGACGGAACAGCAATCTCGGCCAGATGTATACACGGTGGAGCTGCTTTTATATGGCCGGTGTTCCAAGCATATCAATACATGGACTTGACACCAATGTCAATCAGTGTGGATTTGAGAAACGCTTTAAGCCGTCAGAATATCCGTATAGATGTTCCTTCAAGCTTTACAGTTGGTATCTCAACCGAACACGGTGTTATGCAAAATGCCGCTGAGCGCTTGCTGGGACTTAAACTAGTACAGGTTCAGGAGTTGGCTAAAGACATAATTTTCGGACAGTTGCGTTTAGTAATTGCAACAATGGATATCGAGGAAATCAATACTGATCGTGATAAATTCCTAGAGGCAGTATCAAGCAATGTGGAATCCGAGCTTAAAAAAATCGGTCTTCGTCTTATAAATGTTAATGTGACCGATATAAATGATGAGTCGGGATACATTGTTGCACTTGGTAAGGAAGCTGCAGCAAAGGCTATAAATGATGCTAAAAAATCCGTTGCAGAGCGAGACAGAGATGGTTCCATAGGTGAGGCAAATGCCAGACGTGATCAGAGAATACAGGTTGCAGCAGCAGATGCGGAGGCTATAAAAGGAGAGAATGAATCTCTCGCTCAGGTTGCACAATCCAATGCTACTCGTCGTGAGTTTGATGCAGAATCCTTGAGAAGAGCAACTGCAGCTGAAAAGATTGCTACGGCAAAAGCGCTGCAAGAGGCATACTCGGCCGAGCAGGAAGCAGAAGCAACACGTGCCGCACGTGAAAAGGCAACCCAAGAGGCTGACGTACTTGTAAAGGCCGAAATTCAGAAACGAAAGCTGGAGCTTGAGGCTGAAGCGCAGGCTGAGCAAACCAGAAGAATTGCAAAGGGTCAGGCCGACGCCATATATCTAAAGATGGAAGCTGAAGCTCGAGGCATGAAGGAGCTCTTGACAAAACAGGCAATGGGTTATGGTGAGTTAGTGCAGGCAGCCGGTGGAGACGCTCTTAATGCAACTCGTATGATGCTGGCTGATAAGATGGAAGAGCTTATGAAGGTACAAGTTGAAGCAATCAAGGGTATAAAAATTGATAAAGTTACCGTATGGGATAGCCTTGGAGGCAAAGAAGGTTCTCCGGCAACAGCAAATTTCCTTTCGGGAATGCTTAAGTCCATACCTCCTATGAATGAGATGTTTAAAATGGCAGGAATGGATTTGCCTGAGTACCTTGGGAAGGATAGCGATAAAGCAAAAGTATCCAATGCTCCTGAGGCATCAGAGATAAAAGTAGAATTAGAAGAAAAAGTTTAATGAATTACTAACAAGAGGGCGGATTTATTCCGCCCTTTTTTATATATGTTAAAATACAAGTTCCGAGCCAATTAACGCCAATTGCCATCATTAGGAACATTTCGCATTATTCTTAAAAAATGCAATGACGGAGCAATAGAAAATAAGTTATAATGAATATGTCTGGCTAAGACTATTAAATAATAGGAAATAAGATATGCAGAAAACAAAAACAATACCTTTAATTTCGATTATTTTATTAATATTGTGCTTTGCCTTTATATTTGTCGCTGCGGTATATGGGCAGACAGATAATGTCTCTGATCCCCGGAAAAGTCTTGAATATATTTCTGCCGAAGAGAAGGCCGTTTTGGAGGAGCTTTTTTTCCTTTCTCAAGAAATAGATGAAATGAGCAGACGGGCAGAAGAATTGTTGCTGGAATCGGAATCTGTTGCGCAAAAAATCACGGTAATGGAAACAGATATTTTGGAGCGGCAAGAGAATTACGATATACAGCTGGAGATTTTGGAAAAGGTAATGGTATCTTATCAGAAAAACGGAATGGCTTCATCTCTGGAAACGCTGTTATCGGCAAAAAATCTGACTGATTTTCTAAAAAGGCTGAATGTCATACAGGAGCTTTCCCGAAATACGGGAGAAATGCTTAATACAATGAAAGAGGAAAAAAACAAATTAATAAACGAGCGCGAAATGTTGATATCCAATAAAGCTCTGTTGGAAAATAAAAGGGCGGAGCTGCAAAAGGCATTAGACCAGAAAATGCAATTAAAACAGGAGCAGGAGGCTTTCTTGGAGTCTCTTTCCGAAGAAAAGGAGCATTATCAGGACCAATTGAACAAGTTGGATCAATCGTGGAGCGAAGTTAAGGTATTATTTTCAAATATTTCAACTGAATTTTCCAGGGTGTTCAATGAATCCGATTTGTATATTGATGATTTTAACCTAAAATTTGATTTTTTATCTGTGATAGGTTCTATTACTGATGACAAAATGAATGAGATTATTGAAAAGGATCAAAAGCTTCCAAAGATGGTTTTTGATATCAGTCCGGAAAGAATTCAAATAGAAGTTCCGGAAAAATACTTATTATTGAGGGGAAACATCACAATAGAAAGTGAAAGCGTAATAAAGTTTGAGGTAACAGAAGGGACATTTTATGGTATGCAGTTGGAAAAGGCATCTATTGATGA
This sequence comes from uncultured Ruminiclostridium sp., assembly GCA_964586745.1. Classification (GTDB taxonomy): domain Bacteria; phylum Bacillota; class Clostridia; order DSM-8532; family DSM-8532; genus DTU059. The sequence goes on along the minus strand of CAZPIS010000008.1, from coordinate 15,536 downwards.
ATTATTTAGGGATGGCTATTTGTTAATAGATTTTAGTGAGCTTATAGGCGATATCGCTTTGCAGTCTGTACAGATGAAGGAAGGCTTTATAGAGTTTAAAGTGAAGCCTTTCTTTTAGAAATTAGTGAGGGAAAACGGCATGATTGAAGTAAAAAAGGTATCCTTAAGATACAGGGATGGGACTTTGGCGTTGAATAATATTGATTTAACCATAGGAAATGGTGAGCTTGTTTATATTACCGGCCCCAGCGGATCGGGAAAAACCAGTCTATTGAAGCTCTTAATGGGAATGGAATATCCGACTTCGGGAACTGTAAAAGTTATGGAGAAAATTATTTCAGAAGGAAAACCCGAGGGCATCAGAAACATGCGAAAGAAAATAGGGCCGGTGTTTCAAGAGCTGAAACTTGTTCCCGGAAGAAGCGCAATGGAAAATGTTTTAATGGGGATTAGGTTTCTTGATTTCTCCCGCAAGGAAATGAGAGAAAATGCAGATGAAGCCATCAAAAAGGTAGGACTATCTCATAAGGCTAAATCTATGGTGGAAAACCTTTCTTGGGGGGAAGCTCAAAGGGTGTCAATTGCCAGGGCTATTGCCAGAAACCCGAGATTGATATTAGCAGATGAACCTACGGGTAATCTGGACCAAGACAATGCCGTAAATATTCTCAATATTCTATCTTCCTTTCGGCAACCGGATACATCGGTTGTTGTTGTAACACATGCTACGCATTTAATAGAAAACATAAAAAATATTACCATCATACAAATGGCTCAGGGTAGTATTTCTATCGAAAAGCGGGGTGATGGTGAATGAAGAATTTTATGGCAAACTTAGGTTATTTTTTTAAAGAAGCCGGGAGAATTATCCGTTCAAATATGATGTCAAATATTTTTACTTTTTTAGGTACTGTTCTGATTCTGCTGATGCTGGCATCTGTTATAGCAGGCTGGAGTATCGCCTCCCGTTTAGTTAAGATGCTAGAGGAAGAGGCTGAAATTAGTGCATTTTATCAGGATAACCTAGATCAAAATGAGGCACTGGCCTTAGCTGAAGATATAGGCAAATTGGATGGTGTTTGGAGCTCAAGATTGGTGGATGAGTCTGAAGCATACGAAAGAATGGAAGAAATTCTCGCAAATGACGCAGCTATTCTAGAGCTTTTTGAAAAAAATCCCTTTAAATCGTACATAGAAATAAGGATTAATCCGGGGCAGATGGATTCCATCATAGAAAAGGTTGGAAACATGCAACCGATTGACTTTGTGAGAGATAACAGGAGCGTTTTAGAAAGTGTTAACAGCATTATCAAGTGGATTAATGCTATAGGTTATCTCATCATAGCAGCAGTTGGAATAACAACAGTTATTATTGTTTCGCACATGATCCGTCAGGGAATTTACAATAACAGAGATCAGATAAAAACACTGCGCCTTTTAGGAGCCTCCAAGTTGTTCGTGGGTTTTCCGTTTATATGTGTTGGATTGATGATTACAGTTTTAGCCGGAATAATTGCAGCTTCCGTAATGACTTTAGGTGTTCATTATGGATATAGGGCTATGGGAGGAGCCATACCCTTTATTCCTCTTCCCCCGGAGAACAATCTAATTCTGGGTGTTGTTTTAACCTTAATGGGTGTTAGCATTATACTGGGTATTGTCGGCAGTCTGTTTGGATTATCATCTATTAAGGATAATTAAAACACAAGGGGACGGCAGGCTCTGTGTAAAAAAAGGACGTTTTCACACAGTCTAACGGTGATTTTATTGAGTACTCTTGTGCTCGCTCATTTTAAGAAGCCTGCTATTGAGTTCTGCCGCTATTGATACTTCGGTTAATACGTTAAGGATGTCTCCCGAATGGAAAATAGTATTTAAGCCGGGTATTATTTCTTTTCCTCCGCAATTGACGCTTACAATGATACATTCGTCGTCAAGCTCTATATCTTTCATAGCTTTCCCGTCTAAATCCGAATCAAGAAATATAGGAATTTCAAGCATTACTTTTTGCTTTTTATTACCGTTACGAGGACTTGAGTTCTTCTTTAAAAGTCGTTCAAGCAGTGATTCGTAAATAGGTTCTGATTTCATCAGGTCGGCAACTACATATGCGGTAAGGGATATTATGCTCAGCGGCAAAAGATGCTGGAAGGATCCGGTCATCTCGGTTATTAATATGCTGCCTGTGATAGGGGCCCTTACTATTGCGGTAAAATAACCGGCCATGGAAAGTATCACAAAATTCTTTATATATATGGTATCCATGCCCAGGTACCTGACTATAAAACTTCCGCATAAACCGCCAGTGAGTGCCCCTATAATGAGTAAAGGAAAGAATATACCACCGGGAGCGCCTGAACCGTATGAGATCATGGTATAGACGTATTTCAGAGCCAGTAAAATAATAAGAGTTTTTAAAGTGAGGTTTCCTCCCATGAGTAATTCAAATATCGGATGGCCGCCACCGAGAACATCCTGGAAAACAAATGCCAAAAGTCCTGCAAGCAGGAACGGAATCAGCATCTTATATTTCGAAGGGAGCTTAATTTTTCTGTATAAGTTCTGCGACGATAATATCGATTTATTGAAAAGGACTCCAAAAGCCCCTGTGATTATTCCCAGAACCAGTAAATAAGGATATTTGCCTAAAGGAATAACCGCAACTTCACCTACATGAAACACCGGAGAAAGTCCGAAGAAATTTTTTGAAACGAAATCAGCGGTAAGTGAAGCAGACATAGCAGCGAGCAAGACCAGAGGTGAAAAATGCTTATGCAGTTCTTCAAGAGAGAACATCACTCCGGCTAAGGGAGCATTAAAAGCTGCTGCTAATCCGGCACTTGCTCCGCTTGTAATTAAGTATTTTTCCTCGGTTCTTGTTCTTTTAAATATTCTTCCTGTTTCTTCACCTAACGATGCTCCCAGTTGTATGGAAGGACCTTCTCTTCCTAATGATAGCCCTGCGCAAATTGAAATAGCCCCGCCGATAAATTTTTTAATTATCACAGATAAAGGATTAATTTGTATATGACCGCCAAGAGAAGCCTCAACCTGTGGTATTCCGCTTCCGCTGATCAGAGGCTCTTTTTTGACTAAATATCCGACAGCCAGCCCGGCAAGGATCAAGAAAACAAACCAAAGTATATTAATAAGAATATTACCCGATGCTTTTTCAAGCACGAACCTTCTTAATGCCTCTGCTTTTTCAAGTGCAATTCTGTACCCTACTACCAGAATACCCGAAGACACTCCGACGATCATACCTTGAATTAGGAGACGTATTCGAATATTCTTCCATACATTAAAAATTCCGGCGGTTGTATTTAATCCGTCTTCATCCATTTGATTCACCAACCTAACCTATGTAGAAATAATTTTGCATTTTTCATTATACACCCAGAGAGATACTTATTTATAAAACATTATTTAGCGCTTCTTATCAAACAAAATTACATATAATGTATATCGACAGAGCAAATTTATGGGATAATAGTTGCTTGTTCATCCCAAACAGATAATAAGGCGGTAAAAAGTTTAAAATTGCTTTTAAATATTTCTGTTGACATACCAGGAATAAGTAGATAAAATAAAGTTAATCATTCATCACGTTAACGAGATGAAGTAATAAAGTGAGGTCCGGATTATGAAGAGATGGAATATATACACGCCAGAAGGGGTTCAGGATATACTGTTTGAATCATGTGGCCAAAAAAGACTGCTGGAGAGTAAGATACGAAAAGCCTTTAAACTTAATGGATATAGGGAAATAGAGACTCCCACCATAGAGTTTTACGACACCTTTGGAGGAGAGAGAGGCTTGATAAATCAGGAAAGTATGTATAAATTCTGCGACTCCAAAGGTCGTTTGTTGGTGTTGAGACCCGATCTTACAGTACCTGTAGCCCGTGTGGCCGCTACAAAGCTCAGGGATGAGCTTCTTCCTTTGAAATGCTGCTATATGGGTAACACCTTTAGCTTTGATGAATTAGGTGGCGGAAGGCAGAATGAGTTTACCCAGGCCGGCTGTGAAATTCTGGGAATAAACTCACCTGAGGCTGATGCAGAGGTAGTTGCTATGGCTATTGAAACCGTAAGGGCAACGGGAATTGATGAATTTCAGATTGATATAGGACAGGTGGGATTCTTTAAGGGTCTAATGGCGGAGTCCGGTTTATCCGAAGATGAAATAGAAGAGGTCAGGGAGCTGATTGATCAGAAGAACCTTGTGGGTGTAGAACAGGTAATGGACAGACATAAGGTGAAGAATCCTTTGAAGCGAATTATTCTGGATATCCCCAAGCTTTTCGGTTCCAAGGATATTCTGCGGGATATCAGTTATCAAGACATCGGGAAAATAGCTACTGAAGCCATAGAGAATATTAAGGCTGTTCTGGAGATGCTTGAAGACCGAAACCTTGCCCAATATGTGTCTTTAGATTTGGGTATGGTGCAGAGCCTTAATTACTATACCGGAATTGTTTTCAGAGGTTATACTTATGGAGTGGGGTTCCCTATTCTCAGCGGAGGGCGTTATGATAAGCTGGTTGCAAAATTCGGAAAAGAATGTGAAGCAACAGGTTTTTCCATTGGCGTTAATATGGTAATGATGGCTTTAGAGAGGCAGAAAAAGCAATCAGAGTATGATTCGGGAGGAGTCTTCGTAACTTACGAAAAGGATGCCCGGAAGTTTGCAAGCGATTATTGTAGGCAATTAATTGATAATGATTGTATTGCGGAGATGGATATTATGCGGTTGGGAGCTGAAGAAAGCAAAAAGTACGCTATGTCCAGAAGATTCAGCAAATTTGTCTGCATTAAAAATGACGGATCGCGAGAGGAGAAATTGCTATGAGATATATAACGTTTGCTTTATCAAAGGGGCGTCTTACTGATCTTAGCATAAGCCTTCTTGAAGGCGCAGGGATTGATTGTACTGAATTAAAGGGTAACTCCAGAAAGCTGATTCTTACAGACGAGAAAAATAAAATTCGCTTTTTTTTAGCAAAACCTGCCGATGTTCCTGTATATGTTGAGTACGGTGCCGCTGATATTGGGATTGTGGGCAAGGACACATTGGTTGAAGAGGGAAGAGATCTTTATGAGGTTTTGGATCTTGGATTTGCAAAATGCAATATGTGTGTTGCAGGACCTAAAGAGCTGGAAGGAAAAATGGAATCGGTTTCAATAAACAGAGTGGCCACTAAATATCCTGAGGTAGCCAGAACGTATTTTCGTCATAAAAGACGTGAGTCTGTTGAGATAATTAAGCTGAGCGGGTCTGTTGAACTGGCTCCTTTGGTGGGCCTTTCGGATGTTATTGTGGATCTGGTGGAAACCGGGCGTACATTAAAGGAAAACGGGCTTGTGGTTTTAGATACAATTTCCGAAATAAGTGCAAGAATGGTTGTAAACCGTGTCAGCATGAAAATTGAAAACCGGCGCATTACAAAAATAATAGAAGATATAAGAAAACAGCTTTAATATATACTTAGCTGCTTAAAAAATGAGAGGTTATATTATGAAGGTTTATGAATATCAAAAAGACAGCTTAAAGGTATTACTTGAGGCCCTTAGTATGCGGAGTCCCGAAGGCCAGGTTGAGGTTGAAAAGGCTACGGCTGACATCATTCGGAACGTGAAAGAACGTAAGGATGAGGCCTTGTTTGAATATAGCAGAGAATTTGACAAAACAGAGCTTACTGACGGGACTATAGAAGTTACGCAAAACCAGATGCAGGAAGCTTTAGATTCAATTGACGGGGAATTGCTGAAGGTAATTAAAAAGGCGGCGGCAAATATAAGGGCTTTCCATGAAAAGCAGCTTGAAAAATCATGGTTTACAACTGATGAAAGCGGAATACTGCTGGGACAGAAAATTACACCGCTTTCCAGAATCGGAGTATATGCTCCGGCCGGAAGTGCACCTCTGCCGTCAACGGTTTTGATGGACGTAATTCCTGCAAAGGTGGCAGGTGTGGAAGAGATTATACTTTGTTCGCCACCTGCAAAAAGTGGAAAGGTAGACCCGACAATTTTGGCCTGCGCAAAGCTTGCGGGAGCTGACAGAGTATTTATGGTCGGCGGAGCACAGGCTGTGGCAGCTATGGCCTATGGTACCGAAACTATTCCCAAGGTAGATAAAATTGTCGGCCCGGGCAATATTTTTGTGGCTACAGCTAAAAAAATGGTGTTCGGAATCTGCGGTATTGACATGATAGCCGGACCCAGTGAGATTCTGATTATTGCAGACGAAACGGCAAATCCGGACTATGTGGCTGCTGATCTTCTTTCTCAAGCAGAACATGACAAGCTTGCATCATCAATTTTACTTACTACTTCAAAGGAGCTTGCACAAAAGGTTTCTATAGCGGTTGAGCAACAACTGTTAAGGTTGGCAAGAAATGAGATTGCTGCCGAGTCCTTGGATAAATTCGGGGCTATAATAATTACCAATACAATCGAAGAAGCTATAAAAATAAGCAATTCCATAGCTCCCGAGCATCTTGAGGTATGTACAAAAAATCCGTTTGATCTGTTGCCGCTTATAAAAAACGCGGGAGCCATATTTCTGGGAAATTATTCTCCGGAGCCCCTCGGCGATTATTTTGCAGGACCCAATCATACCTTGCCTACATCAGGTTCAGCAAGATTCTTTTCTCCGCTTGGAGTATATGATTTTATAAAACGGCAGAGCGTAATTTCATACGGCCGGGATGCGTTTACCAAGGTTGCTGCCGATGTGGCTGCTTTTGCACAGGCAGAGGGGCTAACGGCACACGCGCAGGCAATAAAGATTAGAGAGTAGAAGCTATTGCCGATAAACCTGCATAATTATAATTTCACAGGCACGCCGCTTAAGTACAATTTATCGGACAAGTCCCTGCCCTCTTGTCTGAAACGGAGGTTAAAAATGAGTCGTTTTTTTAATAGTAATACAAGGGATATTACTCCCTACGTACCGGGGGAGCAGCCGAAGGATAAAAGTTTCATAAAGCTCAATACAAACGAAAATCCTTACCCTCCTTCTCCGTTGGTTATGGAAAGAATAAGGAATTTTACTTTGGAGGACCTGCGTCTATACCCCAACAGTGAGGGGGCTATAGTAAAGCAGGCAGTGGCAAATTACTATGTTATATCCGAACAGGAAGTTTTTGCGGGTAATGGATCGGACGAGGTTTTAGCGTTTATCTTTAAAGCCTTTTTTGATAAATCAGAAAAAATCGCATTTCCTGATATAACCTATAGCTTTTATCCGGTCTACAGTGCTCTTTTTGAGATTCCATGCATAAAGGTGCCTGTAAGAAGCGATTTTTCAATAGACTTTTCACAATACTCGGTTGATTTAAAGGGTATAATTTTTGCAAATCCTAACGCTCCCACCGGAATTTATATTCAAAAATGTGAGATTGAAGAACTGCTTAAAAATCGGCCCGATACGCTGATTATAGTTGACGAAGCATATATTGATTTTGGCGGTGAATCCTGTGTGCCGCTGATTTCCGAGTTTGATAATCTTATTGTTGTGCAGACACTCTCTAAGTCAAGGGCATTAGCCGGTCAAAGAATTGGTTTGGCAATGGGTTGCAAGCAATTAATGGATGGTCTGGTCAGGGTTAAGGATTCTTTTAATTCATATCCTTTGGATAAAATTGCTCAAATTGCGGCTGAGGCTGCGTTTGCTGATACCGAGTATTTTGAAAAAACAAGGCAGACGATTATAAACACTCGTCAATTTACACAAGAAAAGCTAATGGACTTGGGCGTGGAAACCACTGCTTCAAGGGCAAATTTTCTTTTTGTTAAAATTCCCGGGATTTCAGGTGCAGAGGCTTTATTAAAGCTTAGAGAAGAAGGAATTCTGGTGAGAAATTTTAAGGACCCGAAAATTTGTGATTGGCTCCGTATTACAATAGGAACTCAGGAAGATATGGAGAAATTAGTTGAAAAAATTAAGAAGATAATGGTAGGTTGATTATGGCAATGCTATAATGAGAATAAAGATTTTCCCCATCTAGAAGGTGGCGGGTAGGGGTTACTGTCTCAGGCGAGGGCATATCCCCCACCTCGAATTTCAATGACACGGGACCCGTTCGAAATCTATGATTTCGGTAACGGGTGATGTTATTATAATGATATAAACTGCTTGGTCACGGAGGTATTGTGATGAGATGCGCTGAACTGGTCAGAAAAACTAAAGAAACAGAGATTTCTCTTAAGCTTAATTTAGACGGAAACGGCGAAAATACAATTTCAACGGGATTGGGCTTTTTAGATCACATGCTATGTCTTTTTTCAGGTCATGGGCGCTTTGATCTTAAGCTTGAGTGTAAGGGAGATTTATTTGTAGACGGTCATCATACGGCAGAGGACATTGGAATCGTGCTTGGCAAAGCAATTTCAGATGCTCTTGGAAAAAGAGAATCAATTAAGAGGTTCGGAACAAGCTTTGTTCCAATGGATGAATCACTTGCTATGGTTAGTCTTGATCTTTCCAATAGGCCGTTTTTGCATTTTGAAGTTCCTTTTACAACTAATAAGGTTGGCGAAATGGAAACCGAGATGTTTGAGGAATTTTTCAGAGCCCTTGCGGTTAATAGCGGAATGACTCTTCATATTAAGCTGATGCATGGAAAAAATAATCATCATATAATAGAAGCCGTGTTTAAAGCTTTCGCCAAGGCTTTAAAGGAGGCAGTTACCATTGATTCCTCGATTCGAGGAGTGTTGTCTACTAAGGGGCTATTGTAGAATATAGAGTTTTGGTTTATAGATGTATAATACAAACCTAGCTCATTTTTAATGGAACGAAGCAGAATGAGGAATATTTTGATTGACTTGCCAGATTCTTTGCTACGCTCAGAATGAATAAATACTTAGTTTAAACTTTAAAGACTGTATAAATGATTATAAATAACAATGGAGGATACATTAATGCTTATTAAGGACACTAATTTTATTGATTTGCCTGTATTTATTAAGGGAAAGGTAAGAGATGTATACGAGGTAGGGAATGACAAGCTTCTGATGATTGTAACCGATCGTATATCAGCTTTTGATGTGGTTTTTGACGATTTGATACCGGATAAGGGTTGTGTGCTTAACGGTATTTCCGAGTTCTGGTTTGATTTTTGTAAGGATATAATCGGGAACCATCTTATTACAACTGATGTATCAGAATATCCCTTGGGTCTGTCAAAATTCAAAGAGGAGCTGAAGGGCCGCTCCATGCTGGTTAAGAGGGTTAAGATGGTTGAGGCTGAATGCATAGTTCGGGGATACCTTGAAGGTTCGGGTCTTAAGGATTATAAAGCCACAGGTGAAATCAGCGGAATCAAGCTGCCGGAAGGACTGAAACAGGCAGATAAACTTCCCGAGCCGATTTTCACTCCTTCTACAAAGGCATCGGAGGGTCACGATATCAATGTCAGCTATGAATATGTCAAGGAGCAGATAGGTGAAGAATTAGCTTCAGCTCTCAAAGAAAAGACCATAAGTCTTTATAAAAAAGCCGAAGAATATGCTTTGGGCAGAGGCATTATTTTGGCGGACACAAAGTTTGAGTTTGGTATGCTTGACGGCAAGCTTGTTATAGCTGATGAAATGTTTACACCGGACTCATCAAGATTCTGGGAATTATCGGACTATAAGCCGGGAAGAGCTCAGAAAAGCTTTGATAAACAGTATTTGCGAGAATATCTTGAATCCTTGGATTGGGATAAAACGCCTCCGGCACCCAAGCTTCCCGTAGAGGTTATTGAGAAAACCAGGGCAAAGTATATTGAGGCATATGAAAGAATCACCGGAAAGAAGTTTACTGTATGATCGCAATTATAGACTATGACGCGGGGAATCTGAAAAATGTGGCCAATGCCTTTAAAAAACTGGGAGTAGATTCATTGATAACCTGCGATGAACGAACTGTTCTTGAAAGTGAGGCGGTAGTGCTTCCCGGAGTCGGTGCTTTTTCCGATTGTATGAATAGCCTTATTAATAAAGGTATGGACAAAGTGGTGAAAGCTTGTATTGATATGGGTAAACCGTTTTTAGGAATTTGCCTCGGCTACCAATTGCTGTTTGAATATAGTGAAGAGCATCCGGAGGGACTTGCCGATACCAAAGGGTTAGGCATTTTAAAGGGCAGAGTAAAAAGATTTCCCGCCGACAAGGGATTAAAAATTCCCCATATGGGCTGGAACAATCTGAGCTTTCCAAAACCCTGTCCGTTGTTTGAGAACTTACCGGGGAAATTATTTACTGATTCGGTAGTTGATAATACGAATTCTGATGATAAACAAAGTGAAGAATCATATTTGTACTTTGTTCACTCATATTATGTGGAGGCAGCGGAAAGAAGCATAGTATCGGCAACTTGCCAATATGGGATTTCATTTGATGCTGCCATATCAAGGGGCAATGTTTATGCAACCCAATTCCATCCTGAAAAAAGCGGGACGGTGGGGCTGGCAATAATTAATAACTTTATTAAGGTGGTGCGTAAGGTATGATAATATATCCTGCTATAGATATAAGGGGCGGAAAGTGCGTCCGATTAACTCAAGGACGGTATGACGATATAACCATTTTTTCGGATGATCCTTTCAACATGGCTTTACAATTTCAAAAAGCAGGAGCAAAATATCTTCATGTGGTTGATTTAGACGGTGCAAGAGGTGACACTGATAATCGCAGAATAATAAGTCGTATAGCCAAAGAGCTCAGCATACCGGTTCAAACCGGAGGTGGAATCAGAACTATGGCTGATATTGAGGCTGTATTGGACTTTGGTATTTCACGGGTGATACTTGGCACTTCGGCGGTAAAAAATCCTGAAATGGTCAATGAAGCCGTAAAAAAATTCGGGAGCCGTATTGCTGTGGGAATAGACGCCAAGGATGGCTTTGTGGCTATTGAGGGCTGGGAAAAGACAAGCGGCCTCAAAGCTTTGGAGCATGCCAAAAATATGGAAGCTTCAGGGGTGCAGACCATAATATATACAGATATAGCAACCGATGGTATGCTGTCAGGGCCTAATCTGTTTGCAATGTCTGAAATGATTAAAAAGGTCAATATGGAGGTTATTGCATCCGGCGGAGTATCTTCCTTAAAAGATATCAGACAATTGAAAGAAAAAGGAGCAGCCGGAGTTATTGTAGGTAAGGCTATTTATACCGGTGATGTGGATTTAAAAAAAGCATTGGAAATTCTTTGATACAATCTTAATTATAAAAAATTTACCATATTGGTTATAGAGGAGAAAGCTATGCTGACAAAAAGAATAATCCCTTGTCTGGATGTTTACAAAGGCAGAGTAGTTAAAGGTGTACAATTTGTAAGTCTAATCGACGCAGGCGACCCGGTGGAATGCGCCAGTGTATATGATAAGGCCGGAGCAGACGAAATTACATTTCTTGATATTACCGCATCTTCGGAATCCAGAGATATTATGCTTGATATGGTAGCAAAGGTAGCAGAACAGGTTTTTATTCCTTTTACTGTAGGTGGAGGAGTCAGAACAGTTGAGGATTTTCGTAAGATATTACTGGCTGGTGCGGATAAAATCGGTGTGAATTCAGCAGCACTTAAAAGACCGGAACTATTAAGCGAGGCGGCTCTTAAATTCGGTTCCCAGTGTGTAGTAGCAGCAATTGACGCGAAGAAGCGTTTGGATGGGTCAGGTTGGGACGTTTATTTAAACGGGGGCCGTGTTAATACCGAAAGAGATGCGGTTGAGTGGGCATATGAAGTTGAAAAACTTGGAGCCGGAGAGATTTTACTTACCAGTATGGATATGGACGGCACTAAATCAGGCTATGATATAGAGCTTACCAGAGCAGTATCAGAAGCAGTTAAAATTCCTGTTATTGCTTCCGGAGGAGCCGGGAAATTAGAGCACTTCAAAGAGGCTATAACAGAGGGTAAGGCAGATGCGGTTTTGGCGGCCTCCTTGTTTCATTTCGGAGAAATGAAAATACTTGATTTAAAAGAGTATTTGAAGAATAGTGGTATACCCGTAAGATTATAGATTGACAAAAAAATAACAAATGTGATAAAATTATAAAATACATAATTAAAGATTCATATTAATAAGGTAGGTAGTAATAATGGTTGAAGACAAGAAAATCTCAATGGCTGTCATAAGAAGGCTACCAAGGTATTTTCGTTATCTTACCGACCTCATGAAGCTTGACATTAAGCGCGTTTCATCTAAGGAACTTAGTGAGAGGATGCATATCACAGCATCACAAATCCGTCAGGATTTAAACTGCTTTGGTGGTTTTGGCCAGCAGGGATATGGCTACAATGTTGAGTATCTATATAATGAAATAGGAAAAATTCTCGGCACCGACAGAAGGTTTACCTGCATAATACTTGGAGCGGGAAACATGGGAAATGCTCTCGCCAATTATGAGAATTTTAAAAAAAGAGGATTTGATATCTTAGCAATTTTTGATGTTAGCGAAGAAAAAATCGGAACAAAGATAAATAATATTGAAGTTTTCAGTACCGAAGTTCTTTCTGAATTCGTGCTTAATAATAAGGTTGATATCGCAATTTTAACAGTACCCAATAAAAGAATTATTGATGCCGCAACAGAAATAACATCCTTAGGGATAAAAGGCATATGGAACTTTTCACCAACCGATTTGAGGCTTGGTGAAGGAGTTGTTGTAGAAAATGTTCATTTAAGCGACAGCTTGATGGTACTGGGATATAGGCTAAGAGAAAATGATTGATTCGTAATTTTAAGCAGGCTGAAAACAGCCTGTTTTTTTACTCAGTTCGCTCCGATGCTATTACGAATTGGGATACCACAATGTATTATTGGATTTATGTGGGATTATCAATTATACTGAAAGATATGTAAGACAAGACAAACAACGAAGTGAGTTGATTTTTTTGATTAGGGTAGCGATAGGCCAAGATAGCCACAGATTCACTGATCCCGAAGAACATAAAAGGCTCATATTAGGTGGAGTTGAAATTGAGAATCATTCTGGATTAAAGGGAAACAGTGATGCTGATGCAGTTCTTCATGCCATCACTAATGCAATATCCGGAATTTCATGCGTTAACATTCTGGGGAAAAGAGCTGATGAGCTTTGTCTGAACAAGGGAATCACCGATAGCAGGGTATATCTCAATGAAGCCATAGCAACGCTCGGAAATAAAAAAATAATTCATGTATCGGTTTCTATCGAAGCTTTAAAGCCAAAGCTTTCTCCCTATATTGATTCTATGCGTCAAAGCATTTCAGAAATGCTTGGTCTTGATGTAAACAGTGTTGGAATTACTGCTACATCGGGCGAAGGGCTAACCGAATTCGGAAAAGGAAATGGAATATTTTGTACCGCAATTGTTACCGTATGGGAAGATGAAACTTAGAGGTAAGGTGTGAGCCGGTCTTAAATCAATGCAGACGGCCGCGTAATTTGTTGATTAACATCCGGGATGCATGAATTCATTGCCATGAGCAGAACTTGTGATATAATTCATTTATTGGGAACAATAATTAGCAATTATTTTATTGCTTATATTCTTTATATTTTGGAGGGACCACTACAGTGAGTAAAAAAACATTCTATATTACAACACCTATATATTATCCAAGCGGAAAGCTTCATATAGGGCATTCTTATACTACAGTCGCCGCAGATGCGATGGCGAGGTATAAGAGATTGCAGGGCTATGATGTTATGTTTTTGACAGGTACCGATGAGCACGGGCAAAAAATTCAGAGGGTGGCCGCAGAAAACGGAGTAACGCCCAAAGAGTATGTTGATAATATAGTAGATGGTATAAAAAAGCTGTGGAGCCTAATGAAAATCACTAATGATAAATTTATAAGAACCACTGATGATGATCATGTGGAGGCGGTTCAAAAGATATTTAAGACCCTTTATGATAAAGGGGATATTTATAAGAGCGAGTATGAAGGCTTATATTGTACTCCCTGTGAATCTTTCTGGACAGAAACGCAGCTTGTTGACGGTAAATGTCCCGATTGCGGAAGAGCTGTTGAGAAAACTAGGGAAGAAAGCTATTTTTTTAGAATTTCAAAGTACCAAGACAGGCTTATTACGCTTTTAGAGGAGAATGCTGATTTTATTCAACCCACCTCTCGAAGAAATGAGATGTTAAATAACTTTTTAAGACCCGGACTTGAAGATCTCTGTGTATCCAGAACATCATTTAACTGGGGAATACCGGTTACCTTTGATGAAAAGCATGTGGTTTATGTATGGATTGATGCGCTTTCCAACTATATAACAGCGCTTGGGTGTATGTCGGAAAATGATGAAGCCTTTAAAAAATATTGGCCTGCCGATGTTCATCTCGTCGGTAAGGAAATTGTGAGATTTCACACCATCATATGGCCGGCAATGCTTATGGCTTTGGACTTACCGCTTCCTAAGCAGGTTTTCGGTCACGGCTGGCTTGTCCTTGAAGGCGGTAAAATGTCAAAATCCAAGGGCAATGTGGTGGACCCTGTAGTTTTGATTGAAAAATACGGTCTTGATGCCATAAGATATTTCTTATTAAGAGAGGTTCCTTTCGGAGCTGATGGAGTTTTCTCCAACGAAGCTCTTATCACCCGCATTAATTCGGACTTGGCAAATGACTTGGGTAATTTGGTCAGCCGCACCACCGCCATGATTAAGAAATATTTTGATGGTGTTATACCAAATGAAAGAGAAAAGGGCGAATTTGATCAGGAATTAAGAAGTATTGTTGTTAACACAAAATCAGGGACAGAGGAGTATCTGGATAAGCTTCAGTTCAGCACTGCTCTTACGGAGATTTGGAAAGCAATATCCCGTACAAATAAGTACATTGACGAAACCATGCCTTGGGCTCTTGCCAAAAAAGAGGAGAATAAAGCAAGACTTGCAGAAGTAATGTATAATCTTGCTGAAAGTATACGCATTATTTCAATTTTGATTCAGCCATTTATGCCCGAAACTCCTGAAATTATATGGAGACAACTTGCCATTCCCGAAAGTCAGAGAACATGGGAAAGTGCAGGAGTATGGGGTATTTATGAACAGTCTTCCGATGTAAGCACAGGAGAAATTATATTCCCTCGCATTGACCTTGAAAAGGAAATGGAGGCACTCTCAGCTTTAACTGTTGGTGGTAAAAACTTCTTGGAAGTTTTGAAAAATTCGTATATTGG
>CAZPIS010000008.1:0-351 GCA_964586745.1 uncultured Ruminiclostridium sp. | reverse complement strand
AGCTCGAGGGGGTTGCCCTGATAGGGATAGATGATTTTGCAAAAATTGATTTAAGAGTTGTTAAGGTAATTTCCTGTGAAAAGGTTGAAAAGAGCGATAAATTATTAAAGCTTAGGGTAATGTGCGGAGCAGAGGAAAAGCAGGTTGTTTCAGGCATAGCCAAATACTATGCGCCTGAGGAAATGGTGGGCAAGACACTGATTCTCGTAGCCAATTTAACACCCGCAAAGCTGCGTGGCATTGAAAGTCAGGGAATGATTCTTGCTGCATCTGATAATGACAAACTTGTACTGGTTACTGTTGATAAAGATATACCTTCAGGCAGTAAGGTTAGCTAAAGAACGGAGAGTA
>CAZPIS010000007.1:0-18513 GCA_964586745.1 uncultured Ruminiclostridium sp. | reverse complement strand
AAGTTCTAATATGTGATCCATCAACATCGGCATCTGCCATAATAACAATCTTATGGTAACGCAATTTATTAAGGTCCAGTTCATCACCAAAACCAGCGCCCAGCGCTGTTATTACCGGACTTAGCTTTTCATTTCCGTACACCTTGTCTTCTCTTGCCTTTTCAACATTCAGCATTTTTCCCCATAAAGGGAGTATAGCCTGAAATCTTCTATCTCTACCTTGTTTCGCACTGCCTCCGGCCGAGTCACCTTCTACAATGAATATTTCACATTTAGAAGCATCCTTATCTGAACAGTCAGCAAGCTTACCCGGTAATGATGTATTTTCCAGAACAGATTTTCTCTTAGTTAATTCTCGTGCCTTTCTTGCTGCTTCTCTCGCCCTGAAAGACAGTAATGTTTTCTCCAGAATAATCTTTGCAACTTTTGGATTCTCCTCAAAAATATAAGAGAGCTTTTCGGTTACAACACTTTCGGTATATGATCTAATATCAGCATTTCCGAGTTTTGTTTTGGTCTGTCCTTCAAATTGTGGATCGTGCAGCTTAACGCATACTATTGCGGTTAAGCCCTCCCTTACATCCTCTCCGGCAAGATTTTTATCATTCTCTTTCAACTGATTTGTTTTTCTGGCATAATCATTTACGACTTTTGTAATTGCGCTTTTAAAACCTGTAATATGTGTTCCGCCTTCGGTGGTGGCAATATTATTGGCATAGCTATATACATTTTCATTAAATGAATCGGTATACTGCATAGCAACTTCTAATTCTACATCATCTTTTTTTGCTTCGAAATATATTACATCCGGATGAATTACCTCTTTATTTTTATTTATATACTGAACATAAGAGCTAATTCCACCTTCATAGTGCAAAACAACTTCATTTTTTTCCTCTTGTCTTTCATCTGCAATGGTTATAGTAATTAATTTATTCAAAAAAGCCATTTCCCTGAATCTTTTCACAAGTATATCAAAGTCATATACTGTTTCTTCAAAGATTTCCTCATCAGGCTTAAAAGTAGTTTTTGTTCCCGTAGTATCTTTATCACAATCGCCTATCACATCGACTCCGGTAACAGGTAGACCTCTTTCATATCTTTGTTTATATAATTTCCCATCCCTGGCAACCTCTACTTCCATCCATTGTGACAGAGCATTAACAACAGAAGCCCCAACACCATGCAGACCTCCGGATACTTTATAGCCTTCTCCTCCGAATTTGCCTCCGGCATGAAGAACAGTATGCACAACCTGCATTGTAGGTATTTTTAATTTCGGGTGTATCCCTGTTGGTATCCCGCGTCCGTTATCATATACCGTTACACTGTTATCCTTATTAATAATAACATTAATCTGATCACAGCATCCTGCCAAGGACTCATCTATACTATTATCAACAATTTCATTAACAAGATGATGTAATCCTCTGGATGAGGT
The DNA here is from genome assembly GCA_964586745.1 of uncultured Ruminiclostridium sp. GTDB lineage: Bacteria > Bacillota > Clostridia > DSM-8532 > DSM-8532 > DTU059. The sequence continues at coordinate 17,072 of CAZPIS010000007.1, read as the reverse complement.
GCTTCCTATATACATGCCCGGCCTTTTCCTGACTGCTTCCAATCCTTCAAGCACCTGTATTTGTTCATCATTATAATCAATATGATTCTTATTATCGATCATTTAGTAAAATCCTCCTAATATCATCAGTTTCTTTCATTATTCTCTTATTAAGTGTTGCTGACGATATGGGTGATAAATAAACCGTCTGTTTTTTGTTCCGCATCGTCACAATAAATGATTTTGGAATGTCTGAACCTATAGTTTCCACCATCCCTTTTTCTTCGCAGCTTTTTAAAAACTCTCTTGTGTTATTTGATGTAGTAGTTTTTTCTATATCCATAATAGTAATTATATCCCTAATAAACACAATCTTTTCTTCGCCAATATGCAATATCATAAATATTACCTTTCAATTCTATTCTAGTTTTTAATTTATTTCAACTTTTGGTATTACACTGCCGTTTTCAATAAAAAACTTTTTCACGTTTCGCCCTTCTATATTGATATATGGAATCTCATCAGTTGTTGTTATTATGGTTTGCACATTCGATAAACCTTTTAATAAATACTCCTGCCGCTTTAAATCAAGCTCGGACATAACATCATCCAGCAAAAGAACCGGCTTTTCTCCCTTAATATCTTCTATAAAAAATAACTCGGCCAAAATAAGAGACAATGCAAGAGTACGTTGTTGGCCTTGTGAGCAATATTGCCTTGAATTCATATTGTTTAATGTTATTTCAAAATCATCTCTATGAGGCCCGTAAATACATTGCATTATGCTTATTTCTTTTTGTATGCCTTGGTTTAATCTTTTTAAAAGCTCCATTTCGAAATATTCTTCATTCTTTTCTGCTTCAATATTGCAAAATGTCTTATAAACAAGCTCCGAATTTTCTTTACCTTCTGTTATTTTAAGCATCTCTTTTTTCATATAAAGGTTCAACCTATTAACAGCCATCATTCTTAAATAAACAATTTTACCTCCATATGAAGAAATTTGTTCATTCCATACAGGTATTAATTCCTCATATTTTTTATCGAATTTTCCCTTTTTTAGGGCTATTGATTTATTTTTTATAAGACAATTATACCTTTTCAATAAATGAAGATATTTCTTATTTGTTTGGCATAATAATATGTCTAAAAATTTTCTTCTCATTGCCGGAGAACCTTTAACAATTTCAAGAGTCTCAGGAGAAAAAAATATCATATTAAGTGTTCCCAGAATATCCGATAGCTTATCTCTTTTAATTCCGTTAATTTCGGCACTCTTGCCGTTATCTTGCGAATACCGTATTATGATAGAGTTTTCTCTTTCATTCGCATCTGCACACAGTTTTATTTCAAAACCGGTTTGCCCGTTTTGTATTAAATCGTTATAATTATTTGTTCTATGCGATTTTCCGGTTGAAGCTATATACAAAGCTTCTAATATGTTTGTCTTTCCCTGGGCGTTTTGGCCATACAAAATATTTATTTCTTTCCCAAAAGACAAGCTTTGCATTTTATAATTTCTGAATCTATATAATTCTAATTTCTGTATGGTCACTTTTTTCCACCATTTTGTACAATTCTATATTCATCGTCTCTTATTTTTATTATGTCTCCATCACGAAGTTTTTTTCCCCGTCTTTTTTCAGGTTCACCATTAACAATTATTTTGTTTTCTGCAATAAAATTACGCGCTTCTCCTCCCGCACCAATAATATTTGAAAATTTTAAAAACTGGTCCATTTTTATATATTCTGAATTGATTAAAATTTCTATCATATTATTTGTACCTTTCAGTTGTTTCTGATTCTAACCGGTAATATAAGATAAAGATACTTATCGTTATCCGCAGCTGTAATTATGCATGGACCTATTGATGAAGTAAACGATATTTTTATATTTTCATCTGATATTACCTTCAGAGCATCAATAAAATATCTGGGATTAAACCCTATCTGTAATTCAGCACCATTATTTTCTATTTTTATTTCTTCCTTTGAAAGTCCGACATCAGCAGTAGAATATACTATCATATCATCTTCATTTATATTGAATCTTACAGGATATCTTTTATCATCGCTGGTTATCAATGATGCTCTCTCAAGGCTGTCAATAAGATCTTTTTTATTAACCGAAATAATTGTTTCAAATTTTGACGGGATATAGCTTTTATAATTCATAAACTCTCCGTCTAATACATTAGAAGAAATCCTGCATTCTTTAAAAACAAAGGATATTATATTACCAGATAATGAAACCATCAAATCTTCTTCACTTGTTTCAAGTATACGTAATATTTCATTCATATTTTTTCCGGGAACAACTACTTTAAAACTTATATCTTCTTTTATTATAGAATTACTGACAGCCATTCTGAAACCGTCTAAAGCAACTATTTTAATTTCACCGTTTTCTACTTCAATAAGTGCTCCTGTCATAATCTTCCTATTTTCATCAGACCCGACAGCAAAAATTGTTTGCCTGATTAATTCTTTAAGAGAAGCTTGACTAATATTAAATGTAATGTCATTTTTATACTCCGAAGGAAGAGGATATGAAGATGATTCCATACCTTTTATCTCAAAATATGAATTAAGACATTCTATTTTAATCTTATTATTGTCATATACTTCTATTGAAACAGGAGCGTCCGGCAGCTTTCTTATAATATCTCCGAACATTCGTGCGTTAATTACAATAGATCCTTTTTCCATTATGTCGGCTTCAAGATTATACTCAATAGCCAAATCAAAATTATTACCAATTAGCTTGAGCTTTTCATCAGCTTCAATGAAGATACCTTCCAGTATAGGAAGTGTTGCCTTTGCCATTATAGCTTTTTGTACAATATTTATTGCTTCTAAAAGGTTTTGTTTAAGGATAATAACTTTCATTTTCGTATCTCCTTATATTATTTATAGATTTAGTCGTAATAATAGTAAGTCCTGTTAATTATGTTGAAAAGTATGTCAAACCGTTTAAGTTAAAAGAGTTCATGTGTTAATAAAAATGTTGATAACCATATGATTTTCTTTGTATAACTTTTTTCTTTTTAAATAGACATATTTCTTAACACTTTATCAATCCACAAATCCACAAAATTCTGTGGATATATATAATATTTATTATTGTTTTCCTGTTATATTTCTTTTTATTTCTATAATTGCACGTCGTAAATCAGCGCTTTTGTCCATTTCTTCAGAAATTTTATCACAAGCGTGCATTACTGTTGTATGATCCCTTCCGCCGAAGACCTGACCTATTTTTGGTAGGGACATTCCGGTTAAATCTCTGCAAAGAAACATCGCCACTTGTCTGGGATATGATATATCTCGAGATCTCTTTTGGGTTATCATTTGGTCAGGAGATATATCGTAATATCTCGATACAACTTTTATTATTGTATTATGATTAATATTTGTAATAGCAAAATTTGCCAGAATTTGTTTAAGGCAATCCTGTGCAAGCTCCAGTGTAATAGGGCTGCCTGTTAAAGAAGCATATGCAATTACACGGTTTAAAGCTCCTTCAAGTTCTCTTATATTAGACTCAATATTATTAGCAATATATACCAATACATCATTAGAAATATCATATTTTTCCAATTGGGATTTTTTACGAAGAATAGCAATACGTGTTTCTGTATCCGGAGCTTGTATGTCGGCAATTAAGCCCCATTCAAATCTGGAGCGTAGCCTTTCTTCCAATGTAAGAATCTCTTTAGGGGGCTTATCACTTGATATAACAATTTGTTTATTTAATTCATAAAGTGCGTTAAAGGTATGGAAAAATTCCTCCTGAGTTCTTTCTTTTCCTCCTATAAATTGTATGTCATCAATTAGCAGAACATCAATACTCCGGTATTTACTGCGAAATTCTTCATTTCTATCATCCTTTATGGCGTTAATAAGCTCATTTGTAAACTTTTCTGAGGAAGTATAAAGAACCTTGGCATTTTTATTTTGTTCAATTACATAATGGCCTATTGCATGCATAAGATGTGTCTTTCCAAGTCCTACTCCTCCATAAATAAAAAGAGGATTATATGCGGTAGCCGGGGCTTCAGCAACAGCCAGAGCTGCGGCATGCGCCAATTGATTACCGTTTCCTTTAACAAAAGTACTAAAAGTATACTTGGGATTCAATATTGAAAGAACAGGAGAATTTTCATCTGTATTTTCTTCTTTTTGTATCGGACCATCTGTGCTTTTAATACAAAGCTCGATTTCAAGATCTCTATTTGTTATTAATTTTACTGCGTTATGCAAGAGGTCTTTATACCTGGATTTAATTATACCTAAATTAAACTCTGAAGGAACCTCTAGGACAATATTGTTTTTATCTAAAGAAACAGGTACAATAGTTTCAATCCAAGTAGAGAAGCTGACACTCGTCATTTCCTCCTCAAGCAATTTAGTAATCTGATACCATGTTTCATTTAAACCAACTGACATTAAAAATTCCTCCATTTGTTTTCCTGACCGTACCTTTAAATATACCAAACTTCAATCTTCGTTTCAACAGAAACTCAATCTATTACTTTTTATTGACTTTAGTATGCATTTGGTTATATAATATTTGCTGGTGTCCTTATAAATAAGAAAAAATATTGATATATATACTGAACGGAGGTGCTTGACTTATGATTCGTACCTATCAGCCTAAAAAGAGGCAACGTAAAAAGGAGCATGGCTTCAGAAAAAGAATGAAGACTGCAAACGGAAGAAAAGTTTTAAGAAGAAGAAGAGCTAAAGGCAGAAAGATTTTAACTGCATAAAGACCATTTAATTGGTCTTTTCTTCTATTGTGAATATAAAAAGTTCTGCGTATTTAACAAAAATAATCGCAGAAACTAACTTTAGCCATTTTATGATTACAACATTTGGAACCTTTATCCGATGTCATGTGTGCACACAAAAATTTTATCCGGAAAGCATTCGCGTGCTAATTAAATCCGTTCTATTGCTTCACACCTGAAATCAACTTAAGGTTCCTCAGAGTACCATATTTAAAATCAAGTGCTATTAAGGAAAATTCCTGACAGCAGAATTGAAGAAAATAAGAATGAAAAAGCCACCTGTATTAGTAAAAAATAAAGATTTTCAAAAGGTATATCGGAGAGGAAAATATTCCGCAACCGCCTTTTTAGTTATTTATGGTCTTAATAACAATACCGACATAACAAGGATAGGTATAACAACAAGTAAAAAGGTCGGAAAATCAGTAAAAAGAAACAGAATGCGCAGGCTAATAAAAGAAAATATAAGAGTATTATATGATCAGTTAGCCAAAGGTATCGATATAGTTATAGTGGCAAGGAAAACTGAAAACACAGCAAACATGGAGATTATAGGTAAAGAATTAAGATATCTTCTTCATAGATTAGGTCTTTTGGATAGGGAAAGTTAATGTTAAAAGGAATAGTATTGGCTGTCATAAAATTTTATAGGCGTTATTTTTCACCCCTGAAGAGAAAGCCTACATGCAGATTTTATCCCACATGCTCACAATATGCCTTAGAGGCCGTAACAAAATATGGTGCGATAAAAGGTACTTATTTAGCGATACTTAGGATATTAAAGTGTCATCCCTTCCACCCAGGAGGATATGACCCTGTAAAATAGAAACTTGGAGGAAAAGTTTATGGGAATTTTAAGTGCGATAGGCAAGATATTTGGAATGCTGATGTATTTCATTTATAATACGATTGGCCTTCATAATTACGCTCTTTCACTTGTTTTATTTACGTTAGTTTATAAGTTGATTCTACTGCCTTTATCCATTAAACAAATGAAGTCAACCCAGTTGATGCAGGAGCTTCAGCCGGAGCTGCAAAGAATTCAGGAACGCTATAAGAATGATAAAGAAAAGCTGCAAGAAGAGCAGATGAAGTTTTATCAGGAAAAAAATTATAATCCTGCGTCCGGTTGCTTACCTATGTTAATTCAATTGCCGATTATTATTGCGCTTTTTTATGTTATCAGAATGCCAATGTCATATATGATAGATGTACCGGCAAGAGCAGTAGGACATATGGCTCTTGTTTCCATACAAAACGGTGATTTGAGCTTTGATAACAGTAAGTTCAATTTAGATTTAAGAGATCCTAATAAAGATGAAATTACAGATGCGTATCTGCAGCAGGCATACCAAGATATATCTAAAAAAGATCCTTATATAGAAATAAAAATACTTGATGTTGTAGACAGAAAACCAGAAATTGTATCTGAGAACCCTTATCTTTCCGATGAACAAAAAAAGGTATTGACTGATTTTGATCTTAAAGTATTCAAAATATTTAACCTTGGAGTTAAACCGACAATCAGTCCTAAAGAAATAGCCGCAAATCCCGGCACATATATTCCGGCATTGATTATATTAATTATTGCTGTAGGTACAACATTTTTAACAACATCACAGATGATGCCCAAGCAACCTGAGACAAAGGGTAAAGCAGGGAATGCCGCAAACAACGGCTGTGCAAATAAAAGTATGATTTGGATGAGCCCGATAATGACGCTTTGGATTGGATTAGGTACTCCTTGCGGATTGTCGGTTTATTGGACGTTGAACAATATTTTAAGCTATGGCCAACAAAAGCTTGTTAATAAGCTTTATAAAAAGGACAATAACACAAAGAAGGAGGAGAGTAACGTTGCAAAAGTCAATAATAAAAGAAGCTAAGAATTTAGATGAAGCAATAAGACTTGCATGTGAAGAACTTGAAACTGACATTGATAACGTAGATGTTGAAATTATTAATGAAGGAAACAAAGGACTCCTAGGTATAATAGGAAACAAGAACGCAGTTGTTAAGGTAACTCAAAAGGTCGGCATTGATGATATAATAGTAGATTTTTTAAGGCCTATTTTTGAGAAAATGGAGATTACTGCAAGCCTTGACATTATTCATGAAGAGGATCATATAACGGTACGTTTGACGGGTGATGATATCGGTATCGTTATCGGAAGAAGAGGCGAAACGCTGGACGCACTTCAATATCTTCTTAGTCTTGTAGTAAATCACAAAGCAGATGAATATATACGGGTAATACTGGATGTGGCCGATTACAGGCAAAAGCGTGAAGAAACATTGATTAGGCTTGCAAACCGCGTTGCAGATAAAGTGGCAAGATATCGTAAAAACATGACTCTGGAGCCTATGAATCCGTATGAGAGAAGAATAATTCATTCTACCTTGCAAGACCATAAGTATGTTGATACACAAAGTATCGGAGAAGAACCAAATCGTAAGGTGGTTGTCCGTTACAAGCAGGGAAGCGGTAGATCTTATTAAAATATAAAGCGGACAACGGTTTATCCGATGTTCGCTTTTATTAATTGCATTAAAATAAACAGATAGTGTGTAAGTATATGATAGGTAATTTATATGATAAATGATACCATCGCCGGAGTTTCCACAGCTGTGGGAAACTCCGGGATTTCAGTAATCAGGCTGAGCGGACCTGATGCTTTTTTAATAGCAGAAAAAGTATTTAAAGGGAAGAACTCCGTATCAGTTCAAAAATCTCATACAATTCAATACGGGAAAATTATATCAAATCAGACTAAAGAGGTTATAGATGAGGTGCTGCTTTCTAAAATGGAGGCTCCACGTACGTATACCAGAGAGAATGTAGTGGAGATATCAAGTCATGGCGGATATACCATTACGATGTCTTTGCTGAACCTGCTTTATAGTAACGGTGCAAGACCGGCAGAACCCGGAGAGTTTACAAAAAGAGCTTTTTTAAACGGGAGAATAGATTTGTCCCAGGCAGAAGCTGTAATGGACATTATTCAGGCCAGAACTCAAAGAGTATCAAATGTTGCCGTAAAACAGCTTGAAGGATCTGTATCTCAAAAGCTCAACGAAATAAGAGAGAGAATTATAGTACTTTTATCAAATATTGAGGTTAATCTGGATTATCCTGAGTATGATGCCGAGGAGGTTACCTTGGTACAAGCCGAAAATGAGACCAAAGCAATTATAAGTGAGCTGGATGAGCTTATAAGTAGCTTTCATTTTGGGAAGCTTTTGAGGGAGGGTATGGAGGTTGCTATAACCGGCAGACCTAATGTAGGCAAATCCTCATTAATGAACAGGCTTACAAGGAAAAACCGCTCAATTGTAACAGATATTCCCGGAACAACAAGGGATACCATCGAGGAATATGTAAATATAAAGGGCATTCCGGTAAAGCTTGTGGATACAGCAGGGGTCAGAGATACCTTTGACAAAGTTGAACGACAGGGAGTTGAAAGAAGCATAAAAGCCATTTCAGAAGCAGATTTTGTTGTTATTCTGACTGATATTTCCCAAGGCTTTTTACCTGAGGATGAAGCACTGTTTAATAAGGTTTTGGAGGAGCATAAGCCCAATGCCTTATGCTTTAACAAAACAGATCTTGTTAAGGATAATAATAAAAAGAATGAATTGATTAAAGTTTATCCGGATGCAATTTTTATGTCCATATCCGAGAATAACGGAGTAGATAAATTGGAAGAGCGTATATTCGGTTTTGCAACAGAAAATACGCAGGATATAGATAATCAGGTTCTTATAACAAATGCAAGACACGAGCATCAGTTAAAAATTGCGAGGGAACATTTAGAATCAGCCTATAAAGTAAGCGAGTTAAGAATGACTTTGGATATGGTAGCGCTGGATCTTAAAGTAGCTCTTGAGGAGTTGGGGAAAATAACAGGCCATCATGCCAATGAGGATGTAATAAATGCAATTTTCTCAAGATTCTGTTTAGGGAAATAACAAAAACAGTTGGAGAATTGTTGAGGAACCGCAGTCGATATCATGTGTGGAAACGGAGCATGGATTTAAGTTATACGCGAATAATTTCCGGATGAAATTCCTGAGCGCACACATGACATCGGCTAAATATTAAAAATATTGTATTTATAGCAATAGCACAAAAACATAGAAAAATATATAGTTTTTTATCAGGTGATATTTATGAATGATTTTATTGGCGGAGATTACGATGTTATTGTGGTGGGAGCAGGTCATGCAGGCTGTGAGGCGGCTTTGGCCCCAGCAAGGCTTGGCTTTAAGACGGCAATATTTACACTTAATCTGGACAATATAGCAAATATGCCCTGTAATCCAAACATTGGGGGAACAGCAAAAGGACAGTTGGTAAGGGAAGTAGATGCTTTAGGCGGCCAAATGGGTATTTCGGCTGATGCAAATTTTATTCAGTCTAAAATACTAAACAAGGCAAAAGGGCCGGCTGTTTATTCTTTGAGGGCGCAAATCGACAGACGTGCATACAGTACTTATATGAAGCATGTTTTAGAGCAGCAGGATAAACTGGACATTAAGCAGGCAGAGGTTACCGATATTTTGTGTGAAGGTGGAAAAATAAAAGGAATATGTGTTCATACAGGAACGGTTTATTACTGCAAGACGCTTATTCTGACCACCGGCACTTATCTTAAAGGATGTATTATTATAGGCAGCAGTAGAACCAGCAGTGGTCCTGATGGCCTTTTACCTGCAAATAAATTATCCGACAGCTTAAATGATTTGGGGATAGAGCTAAGGCGCTTTAAAACAGGAACACCCGCCCGTATAAACAGACGCAGTCTTGACTTTTCAAAGCTTATTGAACAACCCGGAGACGACGAAATTGTTCCCTTTTCATTTATGACAGGAGAACTGAAAAAAGAGCAGGTATCATGCTACATGTCCCGTACAACAGCTGAAACTCACAGAATTATTTATGAAAACCTTCACAGGGCACCACTTTACAGCGGAGAAATTAAAGGGGTCGGTCCAAGATACTGTCCTTCAATCGAAGATAAAATTGTGCGCTTCGCCGACAAAGAAAGCCATCAGGTTTTTGTTGAGCCCATGGGACTCGGAACGATGGAGATGTATCTGCAAGGTGTATCTACAAGTATGCCTGAAGATGTTCAGATGAAGATTATACAGTCCATGCCGGGCTTGGAAAATGCCTCGGTAATGCGGTCGGCATATGCAATAGAGTATGACTGCATAAATCCAACACAGCTAAAATTGTCGCTGGAGATTAAGGGTATAGAGGGCTTGTTTTTTGCAGGCCAAATTAACGGCAGCTCCGGTTACGAGGAAGCAGCGGCTCAAGGCCTTATGGCAGGTATAAATGCTGCTATGAAATTGCAAAATCGTGAACCTTTGGTTTTAGACCGGTCACAAGCATATATAGGTGTTTTGATAGATGATTTGGTTACTAAAGGAACCAATGAGCCCTATCGTATGATGACATCCCGCGCCGAATACAGACTTTATTTAAGGCAGGACAACGCAGATTTAAGATTAACTCCAATCGGTCATAAAATAGGTCTGGTAAGCCCGGAGCGATATAACCGTTTCACGGAAAAAGTTAAATTAGTGGAAGAAGAATTGCAGCGGTTAAGAGGTACTATAATTCCGGCAAACGAAGTAGTAAATGATTTTTTAAATCGTCACGGCAGTACTAAAATTGTTTCAGGGATAAAATTGTATGAACTTTTAAAAAGACCGGAAATAGAGTATGCTTTTTTAAGTGAAATCGGTCAAGACGCCAAGCTTTCAAAAGAAATTATCGAGCAGGTTTCAATAAGCATTAAATATGAGGGCTATCTTAAGCGGCAAATGAATCAGATTGATCAGTTTAAGCGCATGGAGGAAAGACACTTGTCCGAAGACATTGATTATACGGAAATTCATGGTTTAAGTCTGGAGGCGAAGCAGAAGCTAAATTCATTAAAACCCCGTTCTCTGGGACAGGCATCAAGAATTTCGGGGGTTTCTCCGGCAGACATATCGGTGCTTCTGGTTTATTTAGAAAGCCGAAAGCGTAAAAATTAAGATATATTTTAGTTAGGAATGATAAGTGTATGTTGAATGAATATTATTCAGACCTGTTAAAGAATGGTTCTAAGGATTTTGGGATTGCACTTACCGATGAACAGGTAAATAAGTTTTCTTTATATGCCGATTTGCTGGTGGAATGGAATGAGAAAATAAATCTTACAGCCATTATAGACCAAGAAGGTATTGTGATTAAGCACTTTTTAGATTCACTATCAATTGCACGGTTCGTTCCGAAAGAGGCGTTGACTCTTTTAGACGTGGGAACAGGAGCGGGTTTTCCGGGCATTCCTCTCAAAATGATAATTGAGCATCTAAAGGTGACCCTGTTAGATTCTCTAGATAAAAGAGTCAAATTTCTTAGTGAAGTATGCAACAGTGTGAATTTAAAAGATATAATATCTGTTCATGGCAGGGCTGAGGATTTTGGAATTGATAAAAATTACAGAGAGCGGTTTGATATAGTAACAGCAAGAGCAGTAGCGACTCTGCCGGTTTTATTGGAATATTGTATGCCTTTTGTTAAAATGGGGGGTCTTTTTATCGCTATGAAAGGGCCTGATGCCGTGGAGGAGATTAAAGAATCACAAAAAGCCCTTGATATATTAGGCGGTGTTATAGATACTGTTAAATCCTTTACGTTGCCCCATAGTGATAATGAAAGATGTGTTATAATTATAAAAAAATCTCGACATACCCCAACAAATTACCCGAGAAAAAGTGGTAAGCCGACAAAACAACCCATCAAATAATAGCGAAAGTCGCATTATATAAGGCTTTCTGCGATATTTTCTTTAAAATAAAAAGAGGATGATGCAATCAAAGGGCGAATACTTTTATTGATGTAAAATGTGCTGATACACAAAAGAGGATGAAAGGAAAGGTGCCCTATGATTGCTACAAAAATAAGATTTCCTGGGTTAGAGAGAAAATACGAAGAGAAGAAATCAGAAGAAAAAAAGATAACTATGATTTCTATTGATTTAATAAGGCCAAATCCATATCAACCCAGAAGAAAATTCGACAATTCTACTATGGATGAGCTATGCCAGTCAATTCAGCAATATGGCGTTATCCAACCCATTAATGTAAGAAAAATAACTAATACACATTATGAGCTTGTTGCCGGGGAAAGACGGCTGCGGGCAGCTGCAATGGCAGGACACAAGGAGGTTCCCGCAATAATAGTTGATGTCGGTGAAGATGATTCGGCAATTATGGCATTAATTGAAAACCTTCAAAGAGAAGATTTAGGATACATGGAAGAGGCAGAGGGATACCGAAATCTAATTAAGGAGCATGGCTTGACCCAGGAAGAATTAGCTCAAAAGATTGGGAAAAGCCAATCCACGATTGCTAACAAAATAAGAGTTCTAAGGCTGTCACCAATGGTTAAGAAAATATTATCCGATAACGGTCTTACAGAAAGACATGCCAGGGCACTTTTAAAAATAGAGGATGAACAAATACAATTAAAAGTATTGCAAAAGGTTTGTGACAGAGGTCTGAACGTAAGAAAAACGGAGGAGCTTGTTCAGAAGGCATTGGATAAGTATTGTAGCCCTGCTAAATCAGAAGAATATAAGGGACGGGTTACCAAATCCATAAAAGATATAAGAATCTTTGTAAATACAATACGCCAAGCAATTGATACCATGAAAAGGTCCGGTGTCAACGCCCGGGCTGCACAAATTGATCGTGGCGAATTTTTGGAATTTATCGTGCGCATTCCCAAAAAGGAGGACCTAAAAAAAGCCCAATAAAGAAAACCATTAGAAATAAGTGCGATCTCCAATTTGGCCTGCCTTAAAAAGGTGGGTCTTTTTTTTAAAGATGGACATTGTAAGAATTGTTTATTAAAATAGATATGGTACGCTTATTAAAAATTGATACAATAATTTATTGTATTGAAATGAAAGGAAGCATAATAAATGTCCGAAAACGGCGGAAACATAGAAAAACCAGATTTAAACCGAATTATTCCGGTCGATATTGAAGCAGAAATGAAGCAATCCTTTATTGATTATGCCATGAGTGTAATCGTGGATCGTGCTCTGCCGGATGTCAGAGACGGCTTAAAGCCTGTTCACAGAAGAATTCTTCACGCTATGAATCAATTAAACTTTACTCCTGAAAGGGCATACAGAAAATGTGCCACTACGGTCGGGGAAGTTTTGGGTAAGTATCATCCTCATGGTGATGCGGCTGTGTATGACAGTATTGTGCGGTTAGCACAAGACTTCTCTTTGCGATATCCTTTGGTAGATGGGCACGGTAATTTTGGATCGGTAGACGGAGATCCGCCGGCAGCTATGCGTTATACCGAATCAAGGTTGACAAAAATAGCCATGGAGATGCTTAGGGATATAAACAAGGACACAGTAGATTTTAAGCCTAATTTTGACGAGCACGAAATTGAACCTGTAGTATTACCGTCAAGATTTCCGAATCTTTTGGTAAATGGTTCCTCAGGTATTGCCGTAGGTATGGCCACTAATATTCCGCCTCATAACCTTTGCGAAGTAATAGACGGAATAATTAAATACATTGAAAACCCTGATATTACAATTGATGAATTAGCAGAAATTATTAAAGCTCCTGACTTTCCTACAGGCGGTACTATTATCGGGAAAAACGGAATTCGTGAAGCTTATAAAACCGGAAAAGGGAGAATAGTGGTTCGTGCTGTTACCGATATAGAGACTTACGGAAACAACCGGCAGAAAATAGTAGTAACCGAGCTTCCTTATCAGGTTAATAAAGCTCGCCTTATTGAAAAAATAGCCGATTTGGTTAAGGAAAAACGGATTGAAGGAATATCTGACTTAAGGGATGAATCAGACAGAGACGGCATGCGCATGGTTATAGAGCTCAAAAAAGACGCCAATGCAGGTGTAATTTTAAATCAGCTTTATAAGAACACTCAGCTCCAGGATTCATTTAGCGCAAATATGCTGGCCCTTGTTCAATCCCCGGATGGAAAATTTGAGCCAAAGATATTAAATCTTAAAGAGTTCATTAAGTATTATCTATTGCATCAGGAGGAAATTATCCGCCGCAGAACAAAATATGAGCTTGAAAAGGCTGAGGCCAGAGCACATATTTTAGAAGGCTTAAAGATTGCACATGACCATCTCGATGAAGTTATCAGTATTATAAGAAGCTCCAGAACCGAAGCATTAGCTAAGGAAAGACTTATGGAGCGGTTTAACTTCAGCGAAAAGCAGGCCCAAGCAATAGTGGACATGAGACTTGGCAGGCTGACAGGCCTTGAGCGAGAAAAACTCGAGGAAGAGTATAATGATCTTTTAGGTAAGATTGCATACTACAAGGATGTTCTTTCTAAGCCCGAGCTTGTTCATAAAATAATCAGCGAAGAGCTTCTTGAGATTAAGAGTAAATATGGTGATGAGAGAAGAACCCAGATTACAATAGATGAGACTGAAATTGATATGGAGGATCTCATCAAGGATGAAGATGTGGTAGTTACTCTTACTCGTTTTGGTTATATTAAACGCACACCGATTGATACCTATAAGAGCCAAAAACGTGGAGGAAAAGGTATCGCTGGGCTTACCACCCGTGAGGATGACTTTGCTGTGGATCTTTTTATAACCTCCACCCATAGATATCTTTTGTTTTTTACAAATAAGGGAAGGGTTTATAAAATACGTGCCTGGCAGATTCCCGAAGCAGGTCGACAAGCCAGAGGAACGGCTATAGTAAATCTACTTCAGTTGGATAGCGATGAAAAAATAACCGCGGGAATCAAAATACATGGCGATGAGAAGAATATGTATCTTATTATGGCCACAAAGCAGGGTATGATAAAAAAGACCCCACTGGAACAGTATGAAAATATTCGCAAAGGCGGTATCGCTGCAATAACGCTGAAAGAAGACGACGAGCTCATTGGAATTCGTTTAACAGACGGATCCTATGACATTGTACTTGTAACCGAGAATGGAATGTCAATACGCTTTTGTGAAAAGGATGTAAGACCAATGGGCAGAACCTCAATGGGAGTTATGGGTATCAGATTGGATGATAATGATCACGTTATATCTATGGTACCGTATTTTGAAAACACAACACTTCTTGTGGTTACTGTAAATGGTTTCGGAAAGCGAACCGATTTGGATGAATATAAGGTACAGAATAGAGGGGGAAAGGGTGTCCTGACATATAGAGTTACAGATAAGACCGGTTTATTGGTAGGAGCTATGTCTGTTTCAGAGGATGATGATCTTTTGCTGATATCCTCTGACGGCACTATTATCAGGATGCATGTAGACGGAATAAGCATTTTGAGCAGAGTCACCCAAGGAGTAACTTTAATGCGTACATCAGAAGAAAACAGAGTAATGTCATTAACCAGAATTCCTGCTGACGTAAATGATAATGATGAATTAGAAGAGGAAGCATCAGAAGATGAAAGCGACCTTCCGCAGTAGCTTGCTGCCAATCAGTCTGCGCTGACGCTTGCCTTCTTGGGCAAGCCTTGCATGGGTGTTACTACTGTTTTCATCGTCGCATTCGCTCCTTGTAAACAGTGTAACGACCTTCAAAAAAAGATGGGTATCTCGAGTTATCGAGGTACCCTTTAAATTAATAGAGTATATTAGGGGGGTAAATAATTGACAAAATATTATCAATTATATGTATAATAAATATACTTGATTATTATAAAACATATTGCACAAAAATACCAGCATATTTATGTTAATTGGAATTGAACATTTACCGAGGAAAAAATGGGTCAAATTTCAAGGTAAATTCCACTTTCCTTAAGTAAATTCCACCCAAAACTTATACAAAGCTATCCTCTTTCAAAAATCAAAAGAACAGGATGGCTTTTTTGTACTTTTTTGATACAATATTAAGTAGATTAGAGATAAATATGAGAAAAAACGGGTATATGAAACAAAGCGTGAAATTTAGCTGTTTTTTTCTCAGAGTAAATTCCACCCTTAATTATGGGGTTATGGAGCTGGTATTCCGGTATCTCTTTTTGGTTGTGGTAACAAGGAATTAGCGTGTGGGCTGTAGCCTTGTTACCATTTTTTCATGTAATTCTTCTTCGAACCTTAGTGCATCTAGGTAATTCATCTCATTACCGTTTTCATAATACCAATACCATGGATTTGTATAAATGCAATTTCCATTTGACACCCATTTATTGACTTCTTTTCTTTCGCTGGGTGTCATCGGGTATGTATTCTCAAAGTCTTTCATTTCCTGCCGGATTATATATTTCCGTTCATTCATATATGCTTTATTCATTATTGATGTGTCCTCCTCTCTTTCCGAATATAGAAGGTTTTAAGGTGACTTTGCTAGCAGGAATCATTGCACAATCCAGTCGTTTTAAGATATCTTCTCCATACAAAAAAGAAAACACTTCATAAGGGCTCTTGTTGCCCAGACTTTCACGGCTATATGAATTTATGTTATTCATCATGAGGGTTATATCCTCCTGCGTGAAAACATCCATACTTTCACCTTTGGGAATAAACAGCCGGATGAACTCGTGATTTCTTTCAGCGGAACCTTTCTGATAAGGTGAAGAAGGGTCACAGTAAAAGACATATGTTCTGCGGTTTTTCTGACAGTCAAGCTCCAGAGCCGTTGGATTGGAGAATTCGCTTCCGTTGTCGCCGAGTAGGACTGGCATCAAGGACATAAAAACATCCGGACTCAGTTGAAGGTATAGCCTCTCAAATACGTCAATAACCGACTGTGAATCATTGGAATCCCTGATGAAAGTCAGCATGAGTTCAGATTTGACAAAGTGAATGGTTAAAAGTAACTTACCGCCTTTTTTCCCTTCCACTGAATCTATTTGAGTAACCGAAAGCTGAGGATGTTCTGTCATGAATTTCTGAAAGTCCTCAAAGGTTCTGTCAATCCTGCATCCTTTGTCCACCTTGAAACTTTTCTTATGCCTTCTGGGTTTGTAGCGTACCTTCCTTGGAAGGTCGATATTCCTTGCGGAAAACAGGTTGTAATCCACAAGCCTGTAAAGTGTACTTTCGCTGACCATGAGAGAATCCATGTTATTGGCGCAAATGTGATTAAGAGATTGTCCTCGCTTGATTAACGGTGAAACTAAAGAATCCAAATATTTTACCTCCTCCTCAGAAAGCGATATGCCAGATCTGGCTTCAGACAGGACCTTTTTGTACTCGGTGTATGCTGCTGCGGCATGATAAAAACGCTTCTCTAAAGTACAGGAATTAAGCTT